>CANJIC010000184.1 GCA_947474205.1 Planctomycetaceae bacterium
GCCGCGGGCGCGCGCGCTTTCCAATTCTTCAAGCACCAAAATGGCGCCGCCCTCGCCCGCCATTCCACCAGTGGCGCTTGGATTGAATGGACGAATGATGCTTGATGGATCGTCGCTCAGAGAAGCCGTGGCCAAACGCTTGGAATACAATTGGCGCAACACACCCATTAAGTTCACTTTACTTTCAACGCCACCAGACAAGCAGCAGTCGGCGGCGGCGCGGCCAATCACGCGCATGCTTTCGCCAATCGATAGCAACGCGCTGGCCTCACCGCACGTGATGGTGTTGGATGGACCTTGGCAATCATGAATAATGGAAACATGCGACGCCAACATGTTGGGCAGATATTTCAACATCCACAGCGGCGTGATGTTTTGCATGCCGCTTGAACCCCAGGCGCCCAAATCAATTTCACCATCGGCGGTTTGACTTGAAGCGAACGCCACGGTCAATTCATTTTCCTCGGCGGCGATTGAACCCGCGCCAATCTGGCAACCCATTTGAGTTGCGGGCATCGAAACTTTGCCATCGGCGGCTTCATGCGACTTGGTGATAAGACCGGCGTCATTCACGGCTTCATGCGCCGCGGCCACGGCAAGTTCAATGTCGCGCGCCATAACCTTGGTGGCTTTGCGGTAACTTTTTGGAACAAATTGTTTGATGTCCAACTGATCCGCGGCCAACTGCGCCACGAAGGGACAGGAAAACCCGCTCAGGTCGAATGTGTGGCACAACTTGGCGCCAGATTGCCCAGAAATCAGCGCATTCCATAGCGATTTCATGCCAACGCCCACCGCGGAAGTGGTGCCAATTCCAGTGATGACAACGCGGCGTTTTTGGGGCATGAAGTGGCGGATTATAACCGAATTGAGCAATGACGGTTGAGGTTTGCGTTGAATGTGGCGCAAATCATTGGAGAAGTGGGCCAGCTAGTGGTCTAGTCGGCGCGCCACCAACATGGCCATCTCCAACGCTTGCTCGTAATTCAAACGCGGATCCACTCGGCTGCGATAGGTCTGCATCAATTGATCGTCGCTTAAACCGCGCGCGCCACCAGTGCACTCGGTGACATTCTCGCCGGTCAATTCAAAGTGCACGCCGCCAAGCACGCTTGATTTCTGTTTGTGAATTTCAAACGCTTGCTCAATCTCCGTAAGAATGTGCGCGAACTTTCGCGTCTTCACTTTGGCGCCAGCCTGCGGACCGCTGTTCAGCGTGACCGTCTGCGTGTTGCCATGCATTGGATCGCACACCCATAGAACGCGCGCCTTGCTTTTGGCCACGGCGTCAATAAGCGCGGGCAAACATTGCGCAATTTCATGCGTGCCAAATCTATGGATAAGCGTCAAACGTCCAGGTTCATTGGTTGGATTGAGCGCGTGGATAATTTCAAGCAGCGTGCTTTCCTTGGTGCCCGAACCAACTTTCACGCCGATCGGATTTTGAATGCCACGAAAAAATTCAATGTGCGCGTTGCCAGGCACCGCGGTGCGGTAGCCAATCCACGGCATGTGCGCGGAAAGATCCCACCAGCCTTCGCGGTGCGGCACGCGGCGCGTTTGCGCCTGCTCATATGGAAGCACCAAGCCTTCATGGCTTGTGAAAAAATCCACGCGGCGCATTTCATGCACGGGCGAGCCGGCCAGCGTCTCCATAAATCGCAGGCTTTGCCCTATTTCCCGCGTCATTTTCTGATATTCGTCACGCAAAGGACTGTGCTGCACAAAATCCAAATCCCAATATTCCGGATGGTGCAAATCGGCGAATCCACCGTCCACAAGCGAGCGGATGAAATTCAGCGTGAGCGCGGAGCGGCTGTACGCGTCGATCAAGCGGTGCGGATCGGGTGTGCGCGCGTGCTCATGAAACTCCAAACCGTTGACCAGGTCGCCGCGGTAGGAATCCAATTTTAAATCGCCGCGGGTTTCAAATTCATCGCTGCGCGGCTTGGCGTATTGACCCGCGAAGCGCCCCACGCGAATCACGGGACGGCCGCCACCATGCGTCAACACCAAACTCATCTGCAAAAGAATTTTTAATTTGGCCGCAATAATGGAACTGCGGCACTCGTCAAACATTTCCGCGCAGTCACCGCCCTGCAATAAAAATCGCTTGCCCTCGGCGGCGTCTGCAATTTGCGACTTCAACGATTCAATTTCCCAACTGGTCACCAGCGGTGGCAACTGCGACAACTCCGCCAACGCATGATCAAGCGCCACGGTGTTGGCGTAGCGTGGTTGCTGAACGGCGGGAAAGTTTTTCCAACTTTCTGGTTTCCAAGAATTGTTGTGGGCGGTGGCCATGTTTTTATTTCAGCAACCATTCATTCAATGCGGGTGACAGGAATCGAACCTGCACGGGTTTAAGCCCACTGGAACCTAAATCCAGCGCGTCTGCCAATTCCGCCACACCCGCGGCGAATGAGTTTCGAATCCTATCACCGCTTCTTGCCGCCACTTTAGGCCTTCTTGTCGATAGCATTCAAATGTGTTTGGTTCAAAGCAAGTTACAGCACCTTTCATCGACAGAATCAACCTATGAGCCTAAGTCAAAATGCGTCACTTCAACTCGCGCCACTCATAGCCCGAATTATTTTGGTGACCATTGTTCTACCCGCGGGCTATGTCTCTATTTTTCGCACCTCCAATTTCACCAGCCAGGACGCCGCTCGCATTGAAGCCATGGGCACGCCGGCGACCATGATTGAAAATTCAGTGGAGAAAATAAAACCAGTCGCGTTGCGCGTTCACACCACGGGCGACACGGACAAGGACGAATCTGAGAAGTCCAGCGCGGGCGAACACTCCATGCGCAACCTGAATCATTTTATTCTTCGGTTGGATGATTCCAAAGTGCCGCAACCGCTCATCGTTGGCTGGGTCTGCGCTATAGCGGAACTTGTTGGCGGAATTGTTTTGCTTGTGGGATTGTGCACGCGCTGGTTTGCGTTGCTTCTTCTTATAGGCGGCGCGTTTCATATGTGGCTTATGACCTGGCCGCAAATTCGCGGGGCATTGCCATGGGATTGGCAAGTGGGAACCATGCACGCATTTTCCACGGCGTTGACGACCGTCTGCATTTCATTCAGTCTTGTATTGACTGGACCGGGTCGCTTCTCGCTTGACCGACTTCTTTTCGCCAAGCCCGATGCGGATTGAACCCATGGACATACCGATTGAGAATCAAGTCCTCATCAAGGACACTACAAACTCGCTGGACATGGCGCAAGCAATTCGAAAGTTTGGGGGTCGACCGCGTAAAAACAGCTCTTTTTCCGGAGTTTTAGCGTGGATCGCTTCATTCAGCGCGCACGGAATTGTGGCGGGCTTGGTGATCGCCGCAGCGGCCACCGCGGTTGGATTGTCGCGCAAACCTGTGGCGCCGCCCACGCTTGTTCTTGATTTTGAGCGGCCAGTGTATGCGCCTACGGTCAATCTTGTGGCAGAATCTGACATGATCGGCGCCACTGATTTTCGCCACGCTGCCAATCTTTCGTTGACTTCGCAAGCGAGCGATTTGTCACTGACGCAATCTCAAACATTGCAGAGCGCCACCGAACAGTCGCTGATCGCGGTGCGTCAGGTGCAAGCCCCCAGGTCACTTGCGGCGCACGAGTTTGGAAAATTCAGCGCGGCTCCAAATGCGGTCACAATTAATTTCGCCGGACTGAAAGCCAGCAATGCGCGCCGAGTTGTCTATGTGGTTGACGCCAGTGGAAGTCTGGTTGGAACTTTTCCACTGATCATTGAGGAACTACGAAAAAGTTTGCAACGCCTAGATCCACGCCAAAGCTTTGGCGTGATTTTTTTCCAACGCGGCGAGGCCATCACTGTTCCGCCTGGCGGCAATTTGCAATCCGCCACGCCTGAGCGCGTGAGTGAGACCATGAAGTGGATCGAGGCTAAAATGATTCCGTCAGGTCGATCCAATCCCATCGCCGCGTTTGAGGCGGCCATGGCCATGCACCCCGAAATTATTTTCCTGCTTTCGTCCGACATCACGGGCTCGGGAGAATTTGAAATGTCTGAAATGGCCCTTCTTGCGGCGTTAGAACGACTCAATCCAATTGATGCCGCGACCAACCGCCGACTGACACGCGTGCAGTGCATTCAATTTCTTGATCCAGATCCGCTTGGAACTTTGCAACGAATTGCCAAGGAACATGGTGGCGAAAGTGGATTCATCAACATCACTCGACAAGACCTAGGCCTTGATCCTCGTTAGGAGCTGAATATGAAAAAATATCTATCCGTATCCATCCTTGCTCTGCTTGTTTCAACAACCAATACATTGGCGGAGGGCTTTGGAAATATTTTCTTTGTGAC
>CANJIC010000185.1 GCA_947474205.1 Planctomycetaceae bacterium
GGCGCGGCGATGCGCCGCAACACGGCGTCACACACGCCAACTGCGCTCATTTCTGGCTTCATGTCGTACGTTGGAACGTCGCGTGGACTTGGAATAATTTCGCGGTGCTCGCCTGGGAACGGCTCCTCGCGGTAATCGTTGAAGAAGAACGTGACGTGCGGAAACTTTTCGGTTTCGGCGCAGCGAAATTGCGTTCGGCCTGCAGCGGACACGCACTCGCCCAAAATGTTTTTCATTTTGGCGGGGCGAGTGAACATGACTTGTGTTGGCAGACCGCGTTCATATTGCGACATGGTGAGAAAGTGAAGTTGCGATGGGTGCGGAGCGCGGTCAAATCCACCACCCTGAATGTTTTTCCACGCGGCGTCATCCAGCACAAACGCTTTGCACAGTTCACGCGGGCGATCGCCGCGAAAGTTTAAAAATATAACCGTGTCGCCGCTTTCAATCACGCCTTCGCGCAACAGGCGCGTGGGCGGCATGAACTCGTCGCCGCGTTCGGTGTTGCTTATGGGGTGAGCAATGTGGTGGTGAATAGCGGCCATCACATCAACGTTGTTCTGGCTTGTGACGGAGGCGGAGTGAACTGAACCCGCGACAGGATTTATGTTGGTGGTGGAATTCTGGTTCGTGACAGAATTTGCGTTCGTGTCCGAATTGGGGCCATCACTAGATTTTTTAGTCAACAAGTCATACGCCTTCTTCACGCGCTCCCAGCGGTGGTCGCGGTCCATTGCAAAGAAGCGCCCGCACACGGTGGCAAGTCTTCCGCCAGTTGCGCACAAAACATTCTGCAACCACGGAACATATTTCAATGAGCCTTGCGATGGTGTATCGCGGCCATCTAGAAACGCGTGCACAAAAAGTTTGTCGCTGTTCACACCGTTGGCCTTGGCCGCGTTCAAAATAGCCTCCACGTGCGACAAGTCGCTGTGCACTTGTCCGTCGCTGAGCAAGCCCATGACGTGAACGGCGGCGCCAGATTTTTTAGCGTGCTCAAACGCCGCAATCATTGGCGCGTTGTGCGCAAATTCACCACTACGAATTGCGCGCGTAATGCGCATGAGTTCCTGATCCACAATTCGACCAGCGCCAATATTTTGGTGCCCCACTTCGCTGTTGCCCATCACGGGTCCGTCGGGACCTATTGGCAGGCCAACGTCTTCGCCACTGGTTTTGATCAGCGTGTGCGGCCAATTTTTTTCAAGGTCATCGGCGCACAGTGTGCGCGCAAGTTTGACGGCGTTGTAGGAATCCTGCTCGGGGTGCGGATTTTTTCCCCACCCATCGCGAATGATTAGAACCACTGGTCCAGATGTGTGTTGCGGATTCGCTGCGTTCACTCCCTCAGGATACAGCGATGAATGTGGCGCAACCTTGCTCATGTGCTTTTTAAACTGTGCCGCGTGCCGTATTGCGCGCAAAGTGATGCGTCGGTGTGGCGCGCGTTTTTGCCACAAATTATGCGTTCATTTCACGTTGCCGATTTTTGCGCCATGCTGTTACGCTTGAAGCGCATGTCAGAAACAACAGCATCCGTTCCGTTTGACGCTGATCAAGCAACCGCGCTTCGCGACCGTTTGAATTCAGTTCGTCAACGTGTCGCCGCCTCCGAAAAAAAATCCGGTCAACGCGCGGGCAGTGTTGTGTTGATCGTGGTTTCCAAATCCGGCAGCATTGAGCAAATCCGTGAAATGGTGAACATGGGCCAAATTGATTTTGGCGAGAACCGCGTGCAACAACTTTCTCAACGCGCCGCCACCATTGGTGAATGGATTTCGCGGCGCAAGGAAATGGATCCCAAGGCCACGCTTCCACAAGTGCGCTGGCACATGGTTGGTTCGCTGCAACGCAACAAAGTGAAAAAATGTATTGAGAGCGCTCGCCTCATTCACTCTATTGACTCCATGCGCATTGCTGAAGAAGTGCAAGACGCCTCCACGCGCCGACCAATTCCAACCGAGGTGTTGCTGGAAGTGAACGTGTCCGGCGACAGCAACAAACACGGCATTGCTCCGCCAGCCGTGAAACATTTGGTGGAGCAACTTCTTGGCATGCCCAATATGAAGCCGCGCGGAATCATGTGCATGGGTCCACTTGATGGCGGACTTGACGCGGCGCGGCGCACCTTTGAACGCTGCCACGAACTGTTCCAAGAAATTCGCGGAAGCGGCGCGGGTGGCGACGTGTTCAACATTCTTTCCATGGGTATGAGCCATGACTTTGAGGTGGCCATTGAGTGCGGCGCCAACATGGTGCGCGTGGGTTCCGCCGTCATCGGTGATCCACAAGTGGCCGAGACCACTGAAGAGTGATCATGAGCGACAGTTGGTGGAACAACTTGCGTGGAAAATTTCTGGCCTTTGAGGGTCCCGACGGCAGCGGAAAGTCCACGCAGATTGCGCGCCTAGAAAAATTTTGCAAAGACAAAAATTTAAAAATGCTCACCGTGCGTGAGCCGGGCGGCACGGCGATTGGTGAACGCGTGCGTGAGTTGTTGCTTGATCCAACCCACGGCGAAATGGATGTGCGCTGCGAAATGCTTTTGTACATGGCCAGCCGCGCGCAACTTATGAAGGAGCGCATTGAGCCCGCGTTGCGCGATGGAACATTTGTTCTTAGCGATCGATTTGTCGCAAGCACGTTGGCGTATCAAGGAACCGCGGGTGGTTTGCCGCCGCATGAAATTCGCGCCGTGGCGGAGGTTGCCATTGGCGGTCGCTGGCCAGACCTGAATGTGTTGTTTGATGTTGACACCGCCATTGCCATGGCCAGGCTGAATCCATTAATGGACCGAATGGAGGGCAAGGGCGCGGATTTTCACGCGCGCGTGCGTCAGGGATATTTGCGGCAAGCGCAGCAAAACCCAAACGATTTTCTTGTGGTGGACGCTGGAAAATTACCCGACGAAGTGTTTGCGCAACTGACCGGCGGCCTAGAGAAGTGGTGTTCTACGAGCTCCGCCTGCGCGCCACAAAAATAACTTTATAAATGCAACGCGCGTGGTTCGCGTGCCTCGCATTTTTCTAGTTCAACAATATTGGGTTTAAGAACGCCGCCTGTGCGCCATGAGAACTGGTGGTGTTGGCGCGCCACGCATGCGCGCGTTGGCGCCGACCGCGCGTTTGTGCACTTGCGCAATATGTTCGGAGTCCATTCCCTGCAAATAGGCAAGCGCGCACGCGTTGGCCTCGTTGAAACCCTCTATGTTGATGGTTTTATTTTCAACGCTGTATGAGAACGCCGCAACGGAAAGATCCGCCAAGACTTGCAAGGCGCAACGAACTTCTGGTGATTCGATTGAATGACCTGCCTCGATCATCCGAACAAAGTAACGCGCAGCGGTGATATGAATGTCCTCGCCAGCCAGGCGCGCCTTCATCACCGCTTCGTTGGTTGGTTTCATCATCTCGATGGTTTGTGGAACCACTTGTTGCATGACCTGGTTCACGCGCATGTGTCGGTTGGTGAATAAAATCATGGACGCAACCATGGCGCGGCCGGTTGTAATGTTTCCAGTTGTGAAGTGCGACTCGAACGGTTGCTTGTCAAACTCCGTTGACTTTTCCGTCTTTAGATCCGCGTTGTTGGTTTCATTATTGATACGAATACCGCGTACGCCAACCTGATACATGGCCCACAGTGCCGCCTGATATGTCGGATTTGTGGTTTCAATGCCGCGCTTGCCGCCCTCGGAAAGAATGCTGCACAACAATTCCATTATTTTTTTGCCGCCCACCATGGCGGGCAACATGGAGTTCAGCAATTGCGTGAACACCTGCCTGTCTTGCGGCTTCAACTCTACGGGAACGTTATTTACTTCCATCTGGATCATTTTATTTCTCTGCAAGCACCACCACGGCGTCGGGTTGCGCGCGCAACGACAACTGTTGTCCAACGCGCGTGGTTTCGCGTGGATCAAGTTCAAACACTTTCACAATGCCGGCGGGCGTTTCAATCTGGTGTTGCGACATCTCGCCCAAATATAGGCTGCTCTTGCAAACCCCGCGAATACAATTTGGTCCATCGGCAATTTGCAGCGACTCTGGACGAATACTTAACGTAACACGTGCGCCCGTGACGGCAGTGCCGCAATTACTTTGCAACATTCCGGCGGCGGTTTCCACTTCACAACTTGTGGCGTCGCATTTTTTCACCGTGCCCTGAATGAAGTTGGTCTCACCCATGAACTCCGCCACAAATGAATTGTTCGGCTGTTGATAGACCTGCTTCGGCGCGCCCATTTGTTCAATGCGTCCATCGCGAAGCACCACCAAGTTGTCGGCCAAACTTAAGGCCTCCTTCTGATCATGCGTGACATACAC
>CANJIC010000186.1 GCA_947474205.1 Planctomycetaceae bacterium
ACGCGACGCGGATCTTTCGCCCGAGTCATTGCTGGCCGCGTACGCGGGCGGCGCGTTTCCAATGGCGGATGTGGACACCGGCGTGGTTGAGTATTTCACATGCGATCCGCGCTGCGTGATTCCGCTAGATGCGTTTCGACTTCCGCACACTTCGCAGCGCGCCATTCGCGCAAGTTTATTGCGCATGCGCGCCGACACCGCGTTTGAGCAGGTGATGCGCGGATGCATGTTGCCGCGGCCCGGTCAAGAGCGCACGTGGATTTCGGAGTCCATGGTTGCGGCCTATTGCGCATTGCATGAGTTGGGATTTGCGCACAGTGTGGAGGCGTGGCTGGATGACAAGTTGGTTGGCGGCTTGTACGGAGTCGCCATTGGCGGCGCGTTCTTTGGCGAAAGCATGTTTGTGCTTCGCAACGCGGGCGCGGGCAACGCCAGCAAGGCGTGTTTGCATTGGCTGGTCACGCACTTGAAATCAAAGCAATTTACGCTGCTAGACAGCCAATATTCCAATCCGCTGGTGTTGAGTTTTGGTGGCGTTGAAATTCCCGCGTCGCAGTATGAGGCGCAACTGGCGGCCGCGACGGATCTTGATGTGTCATTTTAATCTGGGCCGCGCGCGTTCAAAGTAGAGCAGGGTGTCAATGGAAATGCGCGTTAGAAAAGTGGGTGAGCGCATTGCGCGCGTTCAATGTTCGCTGCGTGACAAGCCAAGTTTTTCCAGCGACAGCGTGGAGCCAACCGCGTCAACAGCCTCGTACCCTTTTTTACGTAGCGCGAAAATGATCTCGCGAAAATCCGCGGGCACCGCGCCAGTGAAGGTGACTTTCTCGCGCGACGACGGATGTTCAAAGCGCAACATGGCCGCGTGCAGCGCTTGTCGATCCATGACTATGCGTTTGGTGTCGCCAACATCAATGCCCAACTCCGCGGCGGTGAGGCGCTTGCCGTCATACATGTCGTCGCCAACAATGGGCCAACCCAAATGGCTCATGTGCACGCGAATTTGATGCGTGCGCCCAGTCAATAATTCCAATTCCACCAACGAGAAGCCGTCGTAGCGTTCAATGGTTCTATAAATAGTGCGGCTCTCTTTGCCTTCGTCGCCCCAACGCACCGCGTACAGCTCGCGAATAGTTGCGTGCTTTCCCAGCGGTAAATCAATCAAATCGGTGACCGGCTCGGGCGTTCCATGCACCAAGGCCAAGTAGCGTTTCTCGGTGGTGCGGTTTTCAAATTGCTTGGCGATGCGCCAGTGCGCGGTGTCGGTCTTGGCAGCCACCATGACGCCCGTGGTCCAGCGATCAAGTCGATGCACAACGCCGGGACGCGCAAATTCTTTTCCAACTTCGCTCAGCGCGCCTTGCGAGCGATGCAGAAAATGCCAAGCCAACGCGTTGATGAGTGTGCCGCGCTTGTAACTGCGCGCCGGATGCACCAGCAATCCCGCTTGCTTGTTGACCACGATCAAATCATGGTCTTCAAAAACAATGTCTAGCGGAATGTCGTCGGGCGGAACTTCGCTTGAAGGAGGCGGCGGAAGCACCGCGATAATGGTGTCGCCCTTGTGAAGTTTGGTGCTGGGTTTTGGAATGCGCCCATTCACCGTGATGCTTTGCTCATGGATCAAACGCTGCAGCGACGTGCGACTAAGAAATGGAATGCGGTCGACCAAGTAGCGATCAAGTCGCTTGTCCAAGTCGCGCTGCAAAACAAAAGTCACCTTGATCGGAGTGTCGTCGTCGCCTTCTTGACCTTCATAGAGCGCCTGAAGTTCCTCCGGATTGATCTCGTTGGGCTCTGACTCATTCACTGTGCGCGATTACTTTGGTGAAGCGGGCGCGGCGGGTTCATTCATTGGCGCGGTCGCTGGAGTTTCAGTTGGAGTGATGCGAAGCGGCATGGCTGATGGGTCCATGCTGGTAGGCATCAACAAATTTTGCGTGCTTGCCGAAGGATCCACCGGCGCGTTTGGATCCACTGGACGCGAAGGCATGTCGCGAACTTTGGAAAGATCAGGCAGGGATTCCTTGCGCTTTTGGGCGATCGATGCCAGTTGTGGATAGGTCTTTGCGGCGAGTTCCTGTGCCTGCGTCAAATACGCGGCGGCTTGCGTTGCGTCATTTTTTGTTTCAGAGACGGCGGCACGACCAAACAGCGCGGCCACCGTGAGCAGGCTTGCGGGTCCAGTCGCTTGCGCGCCATCGCTGGCCACTTTGGCGTACAAGCGATCAGCCTCGGCCAAATATTCAACGCGCATTTCCGGTGTCAGCGCGGAGTCCGTGGCGCTAGCCTCGCGGTCGAATCTCTTGTTGGTTTGGAGCGAATTCATGTACGCGTCGGCGGCGTTGAGCGTGGCCAATTGTGAGATTGAATCCGTTCCAACATTTTTATTGGAAACCTCGATCAATTCCAGCGGAGTTTGCGCGCTCAGAAATTCATTCCACGCGCCATCACGCGCTTGCATGGCGCGATTTTCCCACCAGTTGAAACCCATGAAGCCGCACAACACCAGCATGGCCAGCAGCAAATAATTTGGTCCCTTGGTCTTAAGCCAGAAAAGAAAATCGCTGTTCAAGCGGCTCTCGGTGAGCGTGCCATGTTGAATGTCTTTGAGTCTGTTGTCCATAAGGAGCAAGAGTGTAGCGAGAAGTGGCCACGTTTAAATGTGTTGCGCCTATGCTGCGGGCATGAAAGGTTTGATCGCGGTTGATCTTGATGGAACGCTGCTTGATTCAAGCGGCAAGGTTTCGCCGCGCAATATCAAGGCGATCGCGGACTTGCGCGACGCGGGCTTCAAAGTTGTTCCCGCAACTGGTCGATCGTGGCGTGAATCAAGGCGAGTTTTTGAGGTGATCAATGCCACAGGCATGGCCGTTACTTCGGGCGGAAGCGTGCTCAGCGACGCGGCCACTGGAAAAACCATCGAGCGCTTGGTCATTGATCCCGAGTTGGTCCTGCGCTTGACCTTGGCGTTGCTCGAGCGCGGATTGCTGGCGCACTTGTTGCGCGATCACGATTCAAGTTGCCACGATTATTGTTTGGTTGGAACGGGTCAAGTCAATCCAGCCACCGAGTGGTGGTTGA
The DNA here is from genome assembly GCA_947474205.1 of Planctomycetaceae bacterium. The sequence goes on from CANJIC010000186.1 coordinate 3,085, forward strand.
AGGCGCATGAAGTTGATGTGCGCCGTGTTGACACGATCGACGATTTGAAAAAATTAGGATTTGATCATGTGCTGCGCGTGGGCGCGGTGGAGCGCGGCGATGTGTTGGCGCCAGTGTGCGCCGCCATGCGCGAACAATTCCACGGGCAAGCCACCATGCAATCGTGGAGCGCCGTCACCTCCAACGCCGCCATTGGAAGCGAGACGCATCTGCTGGAAATGTATTGCGTGGGTACCGACAAGTGGACCATGATTCAGAAATTGCGCGATCGACATGGCTTGAGCAATGATCATGTGTTCGCCATTGGCGATGGCTTGAACGATCTCATCATGGTGCGCGAGGCCGGCGTAGGAATTGCCATGCAGAACGCGCACGCGGAGCTTCGTCCATTGGCCAATCACATCGCGCCGCATCATCATGACGATGGTTTCGCGCATGTGGTTGAACAAATTTTAAGTGGAGCCATCAGCGCGCGCGCGGTACGATCCGCAGTGTGAGTGTATTTGGACGCGATCAAAATGAAGTGTGGACGCCGCCGGTTTCGCGCGCCGAGGGCTTTGTGCTGTGCACCGCATTTGAAGCCATTTTAAAGGGCATTTTTGAATGTGAGTGGCCAATTTCGGAGGTCTTCGCGCCACGCAAGCCGCCGCTGGACATGCTCTTTCGAATTCTTGTGGAGCCGCGCGCGTTTGAAGTTGCCGAGCGCCATGGACTTGCGCTGCACACATGCGTGGATGCCACGCGCGCGGTCGAGTTGGCGTTGCGCGCCGCGGCGCAAGGCAAGCGAGCCGTTGCGTTTGTTCCCAACGATCAATTGCACGCGGCCATGAATGTGTTGGCGCGCGACGGTGTCGAGTGCGCCTTTGGTGAAGGGCGCGTGGTCCTTGTGCTGGAGGACAATCCATATTTGTCATCCGCGGCGTGTCCATTGCAAAGCGCGTCGCAGTTGGACTTGCCATGTTTGGCGCCAAGCACCGTGGCGGGTTTGCGAATCGGAATTCAAGATTCGTTTCGCGTGGCGCAAGCCAGCGAGCGCGTGGTGGCGTTGATCGCGCATGTGGGATTGCTTCGATCCATGGACACGCTTGAAGTGGAGCCCAACCGCGTGCTTGATCGCGTGGACGCGGCGCTGGAGTTGCGGCGCAATCGCAGGCCCACTCGTGGCGCCGAGCGCGAGGAGGCGCTGGCCATAGCGCGCCGCTTGGAGTTGAATCAATTCAG
>CANJIC010000187.1 GCA_947474205.1 Planctomycetaceae bacterium
AATCGCCGTTTGCGAACGCTGGATGAATTGGCCGTGGAGGAAATCCGCAAGGGCTTCCTGAAGTTGCGCCGCACCGTGCAAGAACGCATGAGCGTGAAGGATCCAAGCGAGCTCGGCAAGATCGCCGATCTTGTGAACTCCAAGAGCATCTCAAGCGCCATTGAATTCTTCTTTGGTCGCAGTGAACTCAGCCAGGTGGTGGATCAAACCAATCCGCTGTCCATGCTTGTGCATGAACGACGTCTCTCGGCCCTTGGGCCTGGAGGTCTCAACCGAAAGCGCGCGACATTCGAAGTACGCGACGTGCATATTTCCCATTACGGTCGTATTTGCCCAATTGAAACGCCTGAAGGCGCCAACATTGGTCTGATCGCCAGCTTGGGTATTTACAGCGAAGTCGACGCCTACGGTTTCTTGCTCACGCCATATCGAGAAGTAAAAGATGGCAAGGCCACAGGAAAGATTCGCAAGCTTCGCGCCGATGAGGAACTTCGCAAGGTGCTCGCGCCAAGCGATAGCCTTGATCGCGAAGGCCGACTCAGCGGTGAAAATGTTGTCGCCAGGCGCGACGGTGATCTCACCCCTGTTCCTTCGGAAGATGTTGAATTTGTCGACATTTCGCCAAAGCAAATCGTGGGTGTCAGCGCCAGTCTTATTCCGTTCCTTGAGCATGACGACGCCAATCGCGCGTTGATGGGTTCCAACATGCAGCGTCAAGCTGTGCCGTTGATCCGCGTCGACCCGCCAGTGGTGGCGACCGGCATGGAAAAATCAGTTGGCTTAAACAGCGGCATGATTGTGCGCGCGCGCCGTGGCGGCGTGGTGACACAAGTCGACGCTCAACGCATCATTATTGACAACGCCGATGAATATGTCCTTCGCAAGTTTGTTGGTTTGAACGAGCGAACGTGTCAGAATCAAAAGCCGCTGGTCAAGATGAATCAGAAGATCAAGACCGGTGACATTCTGGCCGACGGCGCCAGCACGTCCAACGGTGAACTTTCGATTGGTCGCAATGTTCTTGTGGCGTTCAACACCTTCGACGGCTACAACTTTGAAGATGCCATTGTGATCAGCGAGCGTCTTGTGAAAGACGACGCCTTCACCAGCATTCACATTGAGAATTTCGATGTTGAACTGCGCGAGACCAAGTTGGGTCGCGAGGAATTCACGCGCGACATTCCAAACGTGTCCGAGCGTCTTCTGCGCAATCTTGACGAAAAGGGCGTGATTTGCATTGGTTCCAAGGTTGGTCCTGGCGACATTCTTGTCGGCAAGGTCAGCCCAAAGAGCAAGAGCGAACTCTCGCCTGAAGAAAAGTTGCTGCACGCCATCTTCGGCCGCGCCGGTGAAGACGTGAAGAACGATTCGCTTGAAGTTCCAGCTGGAACCGAAGGCATTGTCATTGGCGCGCGTCGATTCAGTCGTCGCATGCATCTGAATGATGAGCAAAAGAAGCAACTCAAGAAGGACATGGAAGCCTTCGAGACCGAGATCGATCAAAAGCGCATCGACCTGTTCCGCCAGATGACACGCGAAATTGTTCGCATCACTGGAACTGAAATGGTCGATCCAAGCACGCGCCAGAAAGTTGGCGCCAGCGATATCGCTGAAGTCATCTTGGAGCAGATCGATGGTTTCTCAACCAAGTGGATCAAGGCCTCCGCCGACGCGAAAGCGGAAGCGGAAACCGTGTACGGCCAATTCTGGCCGCGCATCACTGGTCTACGTGAAGAGAAGGAACGCAAACTTGGTCACATGAAGCGTGGCGATGAATTGCCAAGCGGCGTGCTTGAAATGGTCAAGGTTTACCTTGCCACCAAGCGTCAACTTTCAGTCGGCGACAAAATGGCCGGCCGTCACGGAAACAAGGGCGTCATCGCTCGAATCGTGCCGGAAGAAGACATGCCGTTCATGAACGACGGAACTCCAGTGGAAGTGTTGTTGAATCCACTCGGCGTGCCAAGCCGCATGAACGTGGGCCAAATTCTTGAGACCCATCTTGGATGGGCCGCCAAGGTTCTTGGTTTCCAAGCGTTGACTCCAGTGTTTGACGGCGCCACGGAAGCCGAAATTCTTGAAGCCATGAAGAGCGCCAATGATCATGTCCGCACCCGCGTTTCGAATTTCGAAACAACGGGCAAGGATCCTGGACACGCGCGCGAATTGCTTGCCCAAATTCCATTCGGCGGCAAGGTGCAGTTGTACGACGGACGCTCCGGCGAACCGTTCCATCAACGCACCACTGTTGGCTACATGTACTTGCTCAAGCTCCATCACTTGGTGGACGACAAGATTCACGCCCGAAGCACGGGTCCATACAGCCTCATCACCCAGCAACCACTTGGCGGCAAGGCCCGCACCGGTGGTCAGCGATTTGGTGAAATGGAAGTGTGGGCGCTTGAGGCCTACGGCGCGGCGTTCATGTTGCAGGAACTTCTCACCGTCAAGAGTGACGATGTGGAAGGCCGCACCAAGATCTACGACTCCATGGTCAAGGGAACAAACACGCTCGACGCCGGCATGCCGGTTGTGTTCGACGTGCTCTGCCATGAAATCAAGGGACTTGGAATGAACATCCAACTTGAGAAGAAGACCACTGACATTGATTCGCTGCTTTAAAAAGTAATTGATGTGTTCCGTCGCGGCGCGGCGGCGGAACAATAAAACAGATTGCACGCGCCTGTTCTGATCACGCACCCTAAAGAACTGGAAATGAATCCATGACCATTGCCAACGACAGCATTTATGACCGTGTGAATGATTACGGCGCCGTACGCATCAGCCTTGCCAGCCCCAACGACATTCGTTCGTGGAGCTTTGGTGAAGTCAAGAAACCCGAGACCATCAACTACCGCACCTACCGCCCCGAGCGCGATGGTCTGTTTTGTGAGCGCATCTTCGGGCCAGAGCGCGATTATGAATGCGCATGCGGCAAGTACAAGGGCACCAAGTACAAGGGAATTATTTGCGATCGTTGCGGCGTGAAGGTCACGCACAGCCGCGTTCGTCGCAAGCGCATGGGCCACATTAATTTGGCCGCGCCAGTTGTTCACATTTGGTTCTTCAAGGCCATGCCAAGCCGACTTGGCAATCTTCTTGAAATGAAGACCAGCGATCTTGAGAAGGTTGTGTACTTCCAGGATTACGTCATCACCGATCCAGGCTCGACCGATCTTGAATTCAAGCAAGTGCTCACGGAAGATGAGTGCCGCAGCGAGCAAGACAAGCATGGCTCCAGCAGTTTCTCCGCCATGATGGGCGCCGACGCCGTTCGTGAATTGCTTTCCGATGGCAAGTTGGATTTGGATGAACTCAGTGTTGAGCTTCGCCAGAAGCTTGATGAAACCAAGAGCAAGCAACGCCAAAAAGATTTGTCCAAGCGCCTGAAGCTTGTTGAGCAAATCCGTGGCAGCCAAAATGATCCACAGTGGATGGTGCTTGATGTTGTTCCAGTGATTCCACCGGACCTTCGTCCGCTTGTCATGTTGGAAAGCGGCAATTTCGCCACCAGCGATTTGAACGATCTCTATCGCCGCATCATCAACCGCAACAATCGTTTGAAGAAGTTGATGGATCTCAACGCGCCAGAAGTTATTGTGCGCAATGAAAAGCGAATGTTGCAACAGGCGGTCGACGCGCTATTCGACAACGGTCGTTGCCGTCGACCAGTGCTTGGTTCAAGCAATCGTCCGCTCAAGTCGCTCACCGACATGATCAAGGGCAAGCAAGGCCGATTCCGCGAGAATTTGCTCGGCAAGCGCGTTGATTATTCGGCGCGTTCCGTCATCGTGGTTGGTCCAGAACTCAAGCTGCATCAATGCGGTTTGCCAAAGAAGATCGCGTTGGAATTGTTCCAGCCGTTCATCATTCGCAAGCTCAAGGATCGTGGACTTGCTGACACCATCAAGAGCGCCAAGCGCATGCTTGATCGGCGCGACCCAGAAGTCTGGGACGTGCTTGAAGAGGTCATCAAGAATCATCCAGTGCTTTTGAATCGCGCGCCAACTCTCCATCGCATGGGAATTCAAGCGTTCGAGCCTGTTCTTGTTGAAGGCAACGCAATCAAAATCCATCCATTGGTCTGCACCGGTTACAACGCCGACTTTGACGGCGATCAAATGGCCGTGCATCTTCCACTGTCGGTGGAAGCGCAAACTGAAGCGCATGTGTTGATGATGTCAACGCACAACATCTTCAGTCCAGCCAACGGAAACCCAATCGTCAGTCCTTCGCAGGACATTGTCATGGGTGTGTACTTCCTCACATGCACTCTTGAAG
>CANJIC010000188.1 GCA_947474205.1 Planctomycetaceae bacterium
AGATGTTGGAAGAGTTTGAGTCATGTGGTGTTATTGAACTAAGTGTTCAGGCAAGTGTTTGACGCGCGTGTGTATTGAAGGCGGTTTGTGCGATGAGTGCTTGCAAGGGTGACGTGACTGCGCGCCAGATGCAAACTACGTCGTCTCAAGCGCGCGTTTGTGCAGTGTGTGATTGAGGCGAAAAACGCTTGGAAATACCTAGAAAATCAATCGCGGTGCCCGCCAACATGGCGTGCCTTTGCGCTTGTGAAAGCCAATCCGCGTCGCGAATAAGAACGCCCGGCGGATTCTCGCCCAGCGGAAATGGATAATCGGAACCCATGGCAATGCGATCCGCGCCAACGGTGTTCACCAGATAGCGCAACGCTTCTGAGTCATGCACGATGCTGTCAAAGTACAGACGCCGCACATGGTCGCGCGGATTTGTTTGCGAATGTGTGGCGCACAAATCTGGGCGCGCTTGAAAACCTTTTTCAATGCGTCCCAGCGTGTACGGAAACGCGCCGCCGCCATGCGCGAAACATAATTTTAAATTTGGGTGTCGATCAAGCACGCCGCCAAACGCAAGCGCGCAGATGGCGCGCGAAGTTTCCGCCGGCATGCCAACAAGCCACGGCATCCAGAAGCGCGGAATTTCGTCGCGGCCAACCACATCCCAAGGATGCACAAAAATCGCCGCGCCAAGTTCTTCCGCGGCGGCGAAAAAATCCGCGAACGCGGCGTTGTCTAGGTCCACGCCATTCACGTTGGTTCCAATTTGCGCGCCAGGAAATCCAAGTTGTTTCACGCAGCGCTCAAGTTCGCGCACTGCAAGCGTGGCATCTTGCATAGGCACTGTTGCCAGCGCAATGAATCGATCAGGCATTGCGCGCACCACGCCCGCGAAGTGATCGTTGAGCAACTGCGACAAGTCGTGCGCGTTGGCGGCTTTGGCGCCATACGAAAACATCACTGGAACCGTGGAAAGAACCTGCATATCCACGCTGCTTGCGTCGCACTCTTGCACGCGCCGCGCCGCGTCCCAACAATTGGATTCAATCTCCCGAAATAATTTTCCGTCAATCATCATGCGCGCCTTGCAATGAGCGCAGTGATCCAGCGAAACCCAGCCGCCACAGCCATAGCGCTCGCGCAGATCGGGCCAATGCTCAGGGAGCATGTGCGTGTGCAAATCTATTGTTCGCGGCGCGTGCATTTGAAGATGCTAGCGGGAACTTTCACGCAAATCATTGTGTGCCGGGGGCGCAACGTATGCCTCGTACATTTCATGGAAGGAAGCAGCTTGCGTTGCATAAGTCGGTCATGGCGTTGTCTTGCTATGGAACTCAAGTCGCAAGCAACTCGGCGCGCCAAAGCCGCGCACATCTTCTTGTGAACGCAATGCGTGCGCAAGAGAATGAGTTGCGATCATGCGCCGCGCTTGCCCCGCCGTAAATTACTTGGTTCGCGGCGCAGGCTTTGGAACGCGTGTCCCACACGATGGACATGTGCAGAGTTTTGGATCCGCCCAAAACGCCTCCATAGCGTTTCGGAAATGAGTCACAATGTCTGAGCACGCAAACTCCTGGTCATACACCAGCGCATCGCAGTTCTCGCAGTAGAAAATCAAGTGCTCAGTTTCGGTGGGTGGTCGCCTGCGTTCCACCACAAGTCCAAGCGTGTTTGGTCCGCGTTGCGGTCTGTGTGGCACGCCGCCAGGAACAAACATGGCTTCGCCCTCGCGCAGAATGATGTCGCGAATTCCATGCGCATCGCGCACGCGAATGGACACATCTCCTTGCAACTGCATGAAGTATTCCTCGGAATTGGTCATGTGATAATCGTTGCGTGCGTTGGGGCCGGCGATCAACATCACAAAGAAATCCTTGCCGCTGAAAAGATATTTGTTCGACACTGGTGGCACCATCAAGTGGCGGTTGGCGGCGGTCCACGCGGACAAATTAATCGCGCTTGCCACGCCGCCCATGCCGTCCCATCCGGTGGGATCGCCAAGTGGGTTATTGGCGGGAAATGGCGCGGCAACGACGGCGGTTGGATTGATCGTGCTCATGCGGATCAGTTTACCTTTAGAAAAGACCGCCACCAAGCATTGCAATGCGGCAGGTTTTGACGCCTGGAGGATTGAAAAATAGCGGCTATGGCTTTGATCAAGCGATGAATCTTTGCCTTGACAGTGATTCTGGAATTCAAAAGTTGATTCGTCAGAGATTTTCAAACAGAAGCAGTATTTGATTCAAATATCTACCCAAGTTTCTTGCGTCTCTACCCTCGATTCGCCAAGACACTAGTGCTACACTTGTTCCGTTGGCACCCACTTTGAACACGCCGACATACCTCAATCCTTCAAGGAGTTTCTGTTTTGAATGAATCTGCAAATGGCGGCGTTTTAGTTGCTGACGAACTTGAGACCGTGAACAAAGAAAATATGCAAACCAGTGGCGCCGACGCCGCGGATGTTGGCATTGGCGAACCTGAATTTGACACGGCGCCAATTCAAACTCCGCGCAACGTGAAGCTGGCCATGCTTGCGGCGGTGGTATTTCCGCCGCTTGGTGTGTTGACGGCCATGGGTTTGCTGTGGGGCGGTCTGTTTAATTCCACCGACCTCATCATTCTTGCCACCATGTATGTGTTGACAGGTTTGGGAATCACGGTTGGGTATCACCGCTTGTGCACGCACAAGGCGTTCGCCACGCGTGGTCCAATTGCGTTTTTCTTTCTAGCTTTCGGAACCATGGCGGGTCAAGGTCCGGTGATTTGGTGGTGCGCAACACATCGTCGTCATCATCAATATTCAGATAAGGAATTTGATCCGCATTCTCCGCACGCTGGCTACGAGCCCGGAATTGTGGGTTTTTGCAAGGGCTTCATGCACTCGCACATCGGTTGGCTGTTTGAGAAGGAGCAACCCGACTACAAGCGTTACGTTCCTGATTTGCTAGAGGACCCAATGATCATGTGGCTTGACCGAATGTTTGTGCCAATTCTTTTCGCGGGATTGCTTTTGCCCGCGGCGGTTTCTGGTTTCATCACGGGCACATGGCAGGGCGCGGGCCTTGGATTGTTGTGGGGCGGCTTGGTTCGCATGTTTATGTTGCATCACTCAACATGGAGCGTGAATTCCGTATGTCACGTGTGGGGTCAAAAAGAATATCGCTCTGGCGATGAGAGCCGCAATAATCCCATCATGGGAATTCTTGCGCTTGGTGAAGGTTGGCACAATAATCATCACGCGTTTCCAGCGAGCGCTCGTCACGGTTTGAAGTGGTGGCAATTTGATTTAAGTTGGATTGTCATTCGATCGCTGCAAATTGTTGGTTTGGCCAGCAAGGTGCGCTTGCCTTCAAAGGAGCGCATGCAGGAGCGTCGGCGGGTGAATAGTCCGGCGTCTTGATTCGGTCGTAATTCAAGCAGAAGTTCAAAACCGTGGCGTCACACGCCGCGGTTTTTTTATGCCATGATGGCGATAGAAAGCGAGATCAATAATGCAAACTATTCAAAGCCAAAACAATGAGACCGCGTCAAATTTAGCTAGTCAATCCGCTGAATTTGGCGTCAACATGTCCACGGCGCTGCCATATCTATTCGTCTATTTCGCGCTTCTGTTGTTGGTGATTGTGGCGCACTGGGAAGTGTTCGCCAAAGCGGGGCGGCCAGGCTGGGTAATCTTTATTCCGTTCTACAACTTGTATGTCTGCATGAAAATTTCCAGCAAGCCAGGTTGGTGGTGGGTGCTGCTTTGCATTCCTGGCGTGAATATTATTTTTTCCATCTTGATGATGCGCGGCTTGGCGCGCAACTTTGGAAAGGGTGTTGCCTTCACGGCGGGATTGTTGTTGGTGCCGATTGTGTTCTGGTCAATTCTTGCGTTTGGTGAATCGCGTTACAACGCAACACCAGCGTGAACGCTACTTATTCCGATTCGGTTATTAGAAATAGAAAGCCGCATTCGCTGCATTGCGTGGAGTGCGTCTTTCGTGGGTAGCCGCATTTTGGGCAAGCTTCACGTATCCACATTTGGCGGGACTTGCGGGTGAGTAGCAACAAACCTGCTGGTCCACACAGGCATATCAGCGAAGTTATGCCAATGACAATTCCAAAAAAACTGGCGAGTGAGCAAAAGCAGTTGCTTCTTCGTGTCGCTAAATAAACTAGCGGAATTGATAACGTTGTTTCCAATGCGGAGCCAATGAAGAGTTTGCGAACCAATTTGCCGATTAAGTTGGGATCACGAGATCGGCCAATGTGTCGAAGCAAGTACGTCCACATTGCGCCCGAA
>CANJIC010000189.1 GCA_947474205.1 Planctomycetaceae bacterium
TCACCCTTTTCAGGGCTGGTCTCAGCACCGTGTCCCCCGTGATTGCTCACTAGGATCGGTTGCTGCTTGGGCTTTATGGAGACCGCCCAATACTCTGGATGTACAACTACTATAGCACCGCGCGCAGTGAATGCAAGTAATTCAACTACGCAATTACAAAATATATAAAAATTTCATACTTCACATGTCGTTAAGCGCAGCAGAGGGACGCGTGAGTGCTGTCTTGTGAATTTGGGGAACATTTTAAATCACACTCCGGCAATTGCTCTGACTTTTGCGCTGGTGTTGTTGGCCTTCGAAGCCGTGAGAGCGGTGTTGCCTAAGCAAAAAGTCCAATCTGCGACCTAAAACTAAGTTCTTTTTGCAAAAATACAGCCTTTCTTTCGCAAAAACCTTGTCCCATGTCACAGTACTTGCACAACTAGGTTCACTATGACTCTGTCCATATATAGATACGCCCAAGCCCTTTGCGATACGTCGCGCGCTGTTGTCAGCGGCGGCATGCGCATGTCTGCAACGCGTTCATGTATTGCCGCCACCATTGCCGCAACGTTCATGTGCGCGCCAACTCATGCGCAGTATGACCCGGTCATTTCCGCCTGGCGCGTGAATCTCACAGGCGCGGTCGGCTTCAACAATCTTGACGCCGATGTGCAGCAAGTTCGATACAGCTCCACCTATGTGTATGTCAACAGCAGTTCGGTGCCGTCGTATTCCATCGGTCCGTGGATGGGCAGTCCCAACACGGTCATCAATCAGAATTTTTCATTTCGAATTTTGCGCACGCCCGTTGTGAAGACTGGCACCAAGACGCCAACGGGTTTGGGCAATATTGGAATCTGGGTCAACGGCGTTGGTATTTACAATTATTCCGACGGACGCAGTTACAACAATAAAAACATTTGGCACAACGACGCCATTCGCGTGGAGGGGCCATCATTTGATTCTTGCGGTGGACATCCATCGCCCAACAACGAATATCACAATCACCAAAATGCGGCGTGTCTATTTAGCGAATCCAATCAAGTTCATTCACCCATCGTTGGCTACGCGTTTGACAGCTTTCCAATTTACGGTCCATACGGCTACGTCAACACCGATGGCAGCGGCGGCATAAAGAAAATGCGCAGTGGATATTCGCTTCGCAACATGACAACGCGAACAACGCTTCCAAATGGAACCGTGCTGACTTCTGTTAATTACGGTCCAGCCGTTTCCGCCACGTATCCGCTTGGATACTTCGCCGAGGATTACGCCTACAGCGCCACCAACGCCGATCTTGATCTGAACAATGTTCGCTATTGCGTCACGCCTGAATATCCAAATGGAACCTACGCGTACTTTGTCACCATCACCGCGCCTGGGTCGCCAGCGTTTCCATACATTGTTGGTCCGTCTTATCACGGCGTGTTTGACAGCAGCAATGTCATGGGCAAAGTCACCGTGCCAACAGGTGTGACCACATACGATCCAATGGATATGGATGATTCCGGAGCGTTGGATGCTGGCGATATTTCACTTGTGTTGTTGAATATGGGTTCATACGGGCCAGGCGACTTTGATGGCTCGGGCGGTGTGGATTCAGGAGACCTCAGTCTTTTATTACTGTCTATGTAGGCCACATGCCCACGCCAAACGCAAAGCAAGTATTTGAAATTCTGGTGCGCGAACATTCGGATCGCCTCATGGCGTTTGCATACGCGGTGTGTCGCGATCGTTCCGCCGCCGAAGATGTGTTTCAAGAAACATTGCTTCGCGCGTGGAAGGGCCTTGATGGCTACGACAGTGAGCGACCGTTTGGTGCGTGGTTGCGCGGCATTGCGCGCAATACCGCGTATGAATTGTTCCGCAAAAATTTGCGTACGGTGGATGACGCGGTGTTGGATGTCATCGCCACACAAGCCGATCGCTTTGATGGTTCGGCGGGAACGGAATTCCGTGAGCGCATGGAAATTCTAGAGCAATGCATCGCGGCTCTTGCGGGTCCATACGCGGAGACGATTGACTTAACGTATCGCGGCGGCTTATCGGTTGAGCGAATCGCCGAGCAAGTTTCGAGCACCACCGAAGCGGTGAAAAAAAGATTGCAACGCGGCCGCGCCATGATCGCGGAATGCCTGGCGCGAAAGGGGTTGCTGACATGAACACAAATAACACGGACTCTATGAACGACAATATGAACGACAACAACGACAACAACAAGCAACCCCAAAGTCAAGATGGGCAACAAGACAACATGCAAAATAATGTGCCGCACAATTCTCAAGCCAGCCAAAGTGGTGGCGAAGTGGATGGTGAATTCACAGGCAATGGCGCGCATATGTTTGTGCACGGTTTGTTGCAGACGCACTTTCAATTACCACTGGAGCGCGAGCGCCGCATTGCGCGCGTGATGAACGCAATTTCAGAGCCGCGTGAAATTGCCGCGCGCACTTGGATGAAGTTTGTTCGTCAAAGCGCCGCGCTTATTGCAAGTGCGGCGCTGATTGCGATTATGTTCATCATTGGTCCGCGTGAAGTGGAAGCCAGCGCGCAAGCCAAGGCCGTTGTGAACGCGGAACAAAAACCGCGCGATCGCCGCGTGCTCTTTCAACTTATTCCACCAAAGGATCGCGCGGATGGTCCAGATTTTATTGGCACGCTTGATATTCGTGACGCCAAACATTTGGTCATGACCATTCGTCAACCTGACGGAACGATCGAAGTGCGCGGTCGCGACGGCGAGCATTACTGGATGATTGATCGCGAAGGAAAGTTGCGCGATTTGCCCAGCGACATGCCGTGGCCAACATGGGTTCAATCGCCGCGCGGTGGTTTGCTGGTTGACATGGCGGAGGCCGTGAGTCAAGGCTTGAATGATGAGTGGAAGTGGAGTCGCGCCGATTCGCAACTTGAAAGCGCCTCATCAAAATTGGGCGATCATTTAATTGCCACGCGTGTGAAGAATAAACCTCAAGAGCCCAACAAGATTGATGTGCGCATCAATCAAGCGACTGGTCTTGCGACGCACATTGAAATGTCGTGGCCAGAAAATGCGCAACCGCCGCGTCGTATGGATGGTGATGGCGCGATGAATGGTGAAGGTCGTCCGCCGCGTCGCATGGATGGTGATGGCGTGATGAACGGTGAAGGTCGTCCGTCGCGTCGCATGGATGGTGATGGCGTGATGAACGGTGATGGTCCGCGCGGTCCAGGCGGCATGAATGGTGAAGGTCCACGCGGTCAAGGCGCGATGAATGGTGAAGGTCGGCCGCCGCGTCGCATGGATGGTGACGGCGCGATGAACGGTGATGGTCTGCGCGGTCCAGGCGCGATGAACGGCGAAGGTCGTCCGCCGCGTCGCATGGATGGTGACGGCGCGATGAACGGTGATGGTCCACGCGGTCCAGGCAGTGGCATGAATGGCGAAGGTCGTCCAATGCGTGAAGGCGCGATAAATGGCGAAGGTCCACGCGGTCCAGGCAGCGGCATGAACGGCGAAGGCCTAATGAAGGGACCAAAGCCATCAGTACCAATGGGCCCGCCAAGCAAAATGACGCTTATTGTCGAGCCGCCAATCACATTTGACGCGGCGTGGTTCACGCCAGAGAAACAACTTTCCATCAATGGAAAATAAACGACCACTTCTGTGGTGCATATTCGCGGCGGCGTTTCTGGCGCTCATGATGAAAGCGTCGGCGCACTCGCCAACAAAAATAGAAATGCTCACGGTGCCCGCAGGTTCTTACATGATGAGCCCGTTGGATTTTGGCACGCAACAATTCGAAGCCGACGGAACAACCGTTCGTCCAAGCGTGAACGTTGTATTTGAAAAACCATTTCTACTTGCGCGCACCGAAGTCACGCAGGCGCAATTTGTGGCCGCGCTTGGCCGCAATCCTTCGCTGCATGTCAACGACACCGGAAACTTGCCTGTGGAAAATGTTTGCTTCTATGACGCAATTGAATATTGCAATGCGCTTTCCAAAATGGAAAACCGTCCGCCGCGCTACACGTTGGAGCGCGTCACACGCGGCGCCGACGGCGTGATTACTTTCGCCATGGTGAAAGATGTTGGCGGCGCCGGCTATCGATTGCCCACGGAATCGCAGTGGGAATACGCGGCGCGCGCCGGTTCAACCGCGGGCTGGAGCCACGGCGACGACGAATCGCTTGTTGGAAAATACGCATGGTGGAAAGCGGAGGCGGGCGGCGAGAGCAAGCCCGTTGCCACCAAACTTCCAAATGCCTGGGGCTTTCACGACATGGCCGGCA
>CANJIC010000190.1 GCA_947474205.1 Planctomycetaceae bacterium
AGCGTGAGCACATCGGCCGTGGCGCGAAATGAAAGCAAGCGCTGCTTGTGTTCCACGCCAAAGCGCTGCTCCTCATCCACCACCACCAATCCAAGATTTGAAAATTGAATGTCCTTGGACAACAAACGATGCGTGCCAATGACCAAGTCAATGCGCCCCGCTTGCAGATCCTGCAAAATTATTTTCTGCTGCGCGTCGCTTTTGAAACGGCTTAAACTTTCTATGCGAAATGGGTACGCGCGAAATCGGTCGCGGAAGGTGCGCTCATGCTGCTCGGCCAACAATGTTGTGGGAACCAACACCGCAACTTGCCGCCCCGACTCCACGCACTTGAACGCGGCGCGAATGGCGACCTCCGTTTTTCCAAATCCAACATCGCCGCAGATCAATCGATCCATTGGCTTGGAGGTTTCCATGTCGCGCTTGGTGGCCGCGATGGCCGTGATTTGATCGGCGGTCTCCTGCCACGGGAAGGCGCTCTCAAATTCATGCTGCCACGCGGTGTCGACAGGAAACGCAACGCCATGCGTGGCCGCGCGCACCGCTTGCACGCGCAACATTTCCGCGGCCAGATCGCGCACCGCCTCCGAAACGCGTTCTTTCTGCGCTTTCCAGCGCTTTCCACCCACTTGGCTCAGCGCCGGCTTGGACGCGCCGGCTCCAACATATTTCTGCACCAAGTCCACACGCAGCGCCGGCACATGCAATTTTGTACCGCCTTCAAATTGCAGCGTGAGATATTCCATTTCTGGATGCGCCGCATTTTGCAGCAACGCGTTGGCGCGATCGCCACTGTCACTCGCGTTGGCGCTTTGACCACTCGCGTTGGCGCGATCGCCAGTGTCACTCGCGCGCTCAGTTGGTCCACCACTTCGATCAAGCGACGCGCGCGTGACCAAGCCCACATAGTGCGCCACACCGTGATCGCGGTGCGTGACATAATCGCCCTTCTCAAAATGCAGAAAGGCGTCGCGCGCGCGCGGACCAGCCGCCGTGGCGACGCCAGCGCGCCGACGCACGCCAAATCGACCAAGCAACTCATGCTCTGGAATAAACATGAGCGACTTCTGCCCTTCGCGCTCCCAACGAAATCCACGGTGCATATGTTGACAAATCACTTCCACACCCGCGCTTGGCGCATGACGCTGCACCAATTCCTTGGTGCGCAACAAGTCGCCATCGGTGGAGCACAAAATAATCACCTTCGCATCCTGTGAAAATTCCACAAGCGCTTGAAATGCTTTGGCCGTGTCGCTTTCGCTTATATTCAGTGAACGCACCGGCACTTCCAAAGCAGCCGGTTCATTCGTGCGCGAAAATGCATTGAACGCCAACGTGGCACCCGCACGATCCATGAAACCTTTCACCGCGTCATTGGGCGCGATCACGCCCTTGGAATCATCAAGGCGCTCCCAATATCCACGCGCCTGCTCCATCACTTCGCCCAATTCGGCGAACACAAAAAGCGCGTCGCGCGGCAACACATCCGCCAACGCCATGTCGCCATCATCCGTAGTTAATTGTTTTTCATCGCACGTAAGCACGTCCACGCTTTCAATGCGGCGATCATTGGCCTGCGTGGCCGCGTCCATTTCATGCATGTGCTCAATGTCGTCGCCAAAAAAATCCAGCCGCACCGCCACGCTGGCCGCGTTTGGATACACGTCAAAAACCCCGCCACGCACCGAGAATTCGCCTGGATTTTCCACAGCCTCCATGCGTTGATACCCACGCGCGGTCAACCACGCCGCCAATTCCGCCGGCGCCACGCGCTCGCCCACGCGCAATGTGCGGTACAACATTTTCCGTTTTTCGGAATTTGGAATGCGCTGCATCAACGCCGCGATTGGCGCCACAATCAATTCCACCGCGCCGCGCTCAAGCGCGTCCGCGACTTTAATTCGCTCAAGAAATACATCGGCGCTCAACATGCTTTCGGCAACAGAAGATTCAAGGGCGGGAAATCGCATGGCATTGCAACCAAGATCCTGCCACTCGGCGATGACCTCATCGGCTTCATCCAGATGCGCCATGGCCAACACCGTCACACGTTTTATTTTTGCGCCCAGCGCCGCGGTGATGAATGAAGTGCTTGATCCAGTCGCGCCACGCACGCTGGTCGCGCCCCCGGTGCGTACCTTCTCCGCAAGCGCGGCGAGCGCTGGAGAGTTGGAAATATCTTCGCGCCACTTCATACATTGAATCAATCTTGCGATTGGATTCAAGACATACAGTAGCTCATGAGGGAGTTCGTTAGAAATTTTTCCTGAACGTTCGCGCGGAAGTTCGCAACTACGATTTCCTTCAAATTCGCGCAAAAGTTCACTTGAAAGCTCACTCAGGCAATTGCAGCACAAATGGCTGAATTTGCTGAAGAACGACCGGCCCCACTCCGCGAACTCTATCCAAATCAGCAAGCGTGTTGAACGGTCCCATGGCTTGTCTATTTGCCACAATGGCCGCGGCCAAAGATGGTCCCACCCCGGGCAGCGCGGCCAGTTCGTCGGCACCCGCTTGATTCAGATCAACGCGCCACGCTGGCACCGTGGTGTAGCGATATCCCTGCATGGGCGTGCGCATTTGCGCATCACTGAGGCGCGCCACGCTTAAAGCCGCCACGGCGCACAGTGACAACAACGCAAGTCCCTGAGCTGGCGCGCGACTCGTGTTCATTGAACGGCTGGCGCACCCATGCGCGAATCATCATTCTCATCCTCATTCGGCGCTGGTTTTGCCGCGGGATTATTTGAAATTTGCGAAGCCAAGGGCGTGCGCAATCTTTTACGAATGGCCAGCAATTTGGCGAACACGTTCTTGGGTTTTCCATTTGCAAATAAAAGTCCCGTTGTCTCCTGGTCATGATCAATCAAGCGTTCCCACACGACCGTTTCAACAAATGGCTTGGACAAAGCGATTGTGACAAAGCGGCTAGCCCAAATTGATTGCACTTTTTCACTCCAAGGTTCGCGCCACCAACCCGCCTTGGGATCGGATTGAGAACTTGGAACACCGAATGCGCTGACCATGACCTTGCAATCAAATGTGAGAAAGCGATCAAGTGTGGCTGAAATCTGCATTAAATCACGCATGGCAGAGTCAGCTTTGGAACCACCGAAACACATTTGGATTCCAACCGCGTCAAAGTGAATGCCCTCTTGTGAAAGACGCTCCAAATATTGCCAAGGAGTGAGCGCGCCGGGACGACTCGACGCGTGCTCGCAAAATGGCTCAGTCAATTCAATGAGCGTGCGCGCGCCTGGTCGACTTTGGCGAGTCAAAACACTGGCACGCCTTGTCAAATCAATCATTTGCTCATCAGTGAATTGAAAGTGTTGGTTGGCGTGCAAACCGCTTCCAAGATTCCACATGGTGACAACGCCGCGATAGCGATGCACCACCTGTTCCATGAATGTATAGGCACGGTCAACACACGCAGAAAAATCTTTCTTGTAAACCTCCATCCATGATGGCAACGTGCTCGAATCAAATCGAAGCAGTGGCCCCGCCACAATGGGGCGCTTGGATTTGGACGCGAACGCCATCCATCGATCCATCTCATCAAAGTGAAACTTGCCTTTGCTTGGTTCAATCAATTTCCAAGGAGTAGGAACCAACAAGACATCCAGTACTTTGGCTGAATCGCTGCATATTTGAATGTCGCTGCGCGGATCAACGCGCACGCCAATCACGGTGCTGGTTGAGGCCTTGTGGCCAAATCGCCGCTTCACCAACAACTCGGCGTGCAAAAGCGCCAACTGCTCATTGGCGTCCAGCGCGGCAACCAAGGAATCTTTGGCGAAGGTCTCGGCCTTGTCGCTGTCGGTTTCGTTCATGGACCGCACAAAAAGTGTCCGCGCATGCTCCCACCGCTTTAAACTTTCACCGGCTATGGCGGGATCAAAGAGTTGCCACTCCTCGCTCTTGGCAATGTATTGCTTGATTCTGTGGCGAGCCAACTCTAAATATAAAAGATACGGTTCGTCACGTTGCTGCAACAAACAGGTCTGCAACATCAGGCGGCCCATCACACCCGCGTCGACTTCCAAACATAACGCCGACGCCGCTTGCTCCGCAAGAACACACTTGACCAAGTTCTTTTCTCGCCGCACTTCTCCCGCCAATGGCAAATCATCGCGACCAAGCAAATGCGCGCCGTGAATGCGCCGCTCGTCCGCCGATTTAAATTCGTGATGAACCTGAAATTGAAGCATGCAATACCAAAGTGTAACCAGAAATCAAAGC
>CANJIC010000191.1 GCA_947474205.1 Planctomycetaceae bacterium
CGCTGGATAAAATTTATAGCATCACAATTCTTCCCGCCGGAATAACCCGTGCGGCTGTTGCTTTAACTGACGCGGCCACGGTGGTATTTGAGGAGGGAAACGGTGGTTTATTGGCGCAAGCACCTCTTCGCCGCGTACCCGCAACAAGTGGAGTGGCATGCGGAAACTATATGGTGTATGGAGATACCGAAGGCCGCGTCATTTGGCTCGAATTGCACGAATCAAATATCACAAATACCGTCGCGCCAAATTCTGCCCCAAATCAATATGCACCAATCCAAGCGGCTACCCAACGACGAACGGCGATTTGCGTGGAACGTTTCGGAGGCTTAAGTAGGGGAAAAGTGGTAACGGTTCCGGTGGTGGTTCCACGATTTGGGGTGCTCACCGTGAGCACAGGTGGCGACATTTCCCTATTTGACGCGAAGACCTCCAAGCCAATTTGGAAATATAAAAGCAACGCCCCATTTGTGAGCAAGCCTTCGGTCTTGGATGACATTGCATATGTGGCTGGCAAAGATCAATATGTACATGCGATTTCTATGAAGTCGGGAAAATCAATTTGGAATTGGTTCACACAAGTTCCACTTACCAACGCTCCTTTGGCGGCTGGAAATTTGGTGGCCTTGCAAGTTCCCGAAGAAGGCCTTGTGGCTTTGTCCACAACTCCTGGCGACAAAGTCAGCGGACTTGTATTGTGGAAGTCAAAGGCTGCTGGCAACCCCATCACTCTCACCAAAGAAGGTTTGATTACATGGGACGAGCCCAGCCGAACAATGACTCTGGTTGAGACAACTGCGGGCGGCATCACGGCGACGGCCACATTTCCAAACGCACGATTTGTCGCTTCTACCGGGCCAATTGATGGAACAATCATGCTGCTTAGTAATGACGGCAGCATGCAACAATTGCGACCGATACAGATGATGAAACCGGTGATGCCTTCCAAGGCCACAGGAGAAGTGCCTGAGAAGCCCACGGATGTGGATGGCGGCGAAAAGGCCGCGGAACCAGGCGAAGAACCCGCGGCTGTAAATGCCGACGCGAGCGAGAGCGCACCCTGATGTTGGAGACGGTTCGCGCATGCATATGCATGTGCGGCTGCGCATTCATGTGGCTTTCAAGCGCTTGCCAATGCGCGAGCGTGCGTTCATATGAATGGCGGATGTCCGTTCGGGTACTTTCATCAGCCACATGAAAAATTCTCACGCAGTTCAACGCGCGCTTCTGTCTGTGAGTGACAAGAGCGGCTTGGTGGAATTTGCACAAGCGTTGGCCGCCAATGGCGTTGAAATTGTCAGCACGGGCGGCACCGCCAAGGCGCTTATGGCCGCGGGGATTGCGGTTGTGGCCATTGAAAAGTTAACTGGGTTTCCAGAAATGATGGACGGCCGCGTGAAGACGCTGCACCCGCGCGTGCATGGCGGATTGCTTGGCAGGCGCGATGTGCCAGAGCATGTCGCGGCCATGAAAGAGCATGGAATTGTGCCGATTGATTTGGTGTGCGTCAGTTTGTATCCATTTGGCAACACCATTGCCAAGGCTGGCGTGACTGAGGAAGAGGCGATTGAGCAAATTGATATTGGCGGACCGGCCATGATTCGTAGCGCGTCAAAGAATTATGAGTTTGTGACGGTGGTGACTTCGCCGGATCAATATGCGCGTGTTGTTGCGGACATTGCAGCGAACCATGGCGCCACCACGCCCACGCTTCGCAAGCAATTGGCGGCCGAGGCGTTTGATCACACCGCGAAGTATGACACCATGATTGCGGCGTGGATGGCGCGCGTGGAAGCGAATGTTGGCGCGAATATTGGCGCGAATGAATTACCCGACACAATTCAGGTTGCTCTGACGCGCAAGGCGAAATTGCGCTACGGAGAAAATCCGCATCAATATGCCGCGCTGTACCGCGACATGGCGCAACAAGACGGCGGAATTGTTGACGCGCACACCGTGGAGGGCAAGCCGCTTTCGTACAACAATATTTTGGACGCCGCGGCGGCATTTGAGTTGGTGAAAGATTTGGTGGCGTTGACAACGCACAAGTCGAATGCAAGCGGCGACACGGTAAGCCTTAGCGCACATGCCGATGGATCAATTACGCATGCTGGCGCGGCGAAAACAAAAATCGCAAGTGAGAATCAAGTTGCCGCGTGCGTGGTGAAGCACACCAATCCGTGCGGCGCGGCGATTGGCGCCAACGCCGCGGATGCGTTTGATAAGGCGTACGCGGGCGACCCATTGGCGGCGTACGGCGGCATTGTTGCTATTTCCGCGCGCCTGAGCGCGGCCGACGCCACCAACATTGCCAAGCCTGATCGCTTTTTGGAGGTGGTGGTTGCGGAGTCTTTTGAGCCAGAAGCCATAGCCATTTTGGCGGGGCGTTGGAAAAATGTGCGCTTACTTGCGGTGGGTTCCATGCGCCGCGCGCCCACAAATGCGTTGCAATTGCGCAGTGTGCCCGGCGGCGTGTTGGTGCAGGAACGGGATGGCGCCGTTGATGCGGCGACTGAATTTAAATTAACCGCGGGCCCAGCGCCCAGTGAAGCGTTGCGGCAAGACGCGGAATTTTTGGCTGTGATTGCCAAGCACTTGAAGAGCAACGCAGTATGCGTGGGCGCGCAACAAACATTGTGGGGAGCGGGCGCCGGTCAAATGGACCGCGTTGCTTCATGCAAGCACGCCATTGAAAAAGCGCAATTGAAATTGCAGGCGGCGGGCTTGGGCTCCATCAATGCCAACACAAGCGTGGGTGCAAACGAAGCACGCGCAAATGCAAGCAAGAACCAAGGTGCGAACTTAGGTGTGGGCGCGCATGCAACCACCATTGTCGTCACCGCCGCAAGCGACGCGTTCTTTCCGTTTGATGATGGTCCGCGTTTATTGATAGACGCCGGCGTGAAATGCTTGGTGCACCCAGGCGGAAGCAAGCGCGACGGCGATACCGAAACACTGTGCAAGAATCGTGGCGTGACGCTGTTGGTCACGGGCACGCGCCACTTTCGGCATTGATCGAAAGAGAATAATTTTTAGAAACTTGACGCATGGGGTTCGACCTTAATAGATTTTTATGCTTTGAAGACGCTGAACTGTAGAGAGCGCACTAACTGAATATGGCGCGGCCATTTCCGCGCGCATGTTGCTGAACCCTCTCTAAATAAATGCGCGCAAGAAATTCCATGCGTGATATGAAATTGCAACCGCGCGCGGACAAAAATAAAACGTGCGTGTGTTGTTGCACACGCACGTGAAGGAGTCACAGAAAAACTTGCTTTGAATTTACTTTGGCGAAGCAGGTGCTGCCGCGGGAGTTGGTGGTTTTACGCCAGCTTGCTTGGAAGGGTTTGCGGCAGGTGCCGCGCCAGACTTGCTGCTTGCTGGCAGCGGATACTGGCTTGTCACATCGGGCTTCAGGAAGAAGTAATACATGGTTCCTTCCGCGTATTGACCGCCCGCCAGAATTTCCGCGGCTGGACCCATGCCCATATAAATGTCCGCGCGACCCGGCGCTTGAATGGCGCCGCCCGTGTCTTGATCAAGCATAAACTTCAAGAAACGCTGCTTTTTCCCGCCAAAATCAATGCCTTGCGTGTCCACCAACACCACGCCGCCGGGCGGATAGACCTTCTTGTCGGTGGCCAAAGTTTCCTTCTCGGTGACCTTGAAACCAAGCGAACCGGCGGGCCAATTGCCGCCTTCGTATGGCGCAAAGAAAACGTACGACTCGTTCTTTGCCATCATGGCGGAAATTTTCGCGGGATTCTTTTTGTATTCATCCATGATGGCCTTGAGCGACAACTTGTCCTTTGGAATTAAACCAGAGTCCACGCAAGCTTTGCCAAGACCGGAGTACGGCCGATCGGTTTTACCCGCGTAACCAACGAACATTGGTTTGCCATCGGGCATAATAATTTTGGCGCTGCCATTCACTTGCACGATGTACGCGTCAAGCGCGCTGCGCAAGTAGACAAGCTCCGTGCCCTTGAACATATTGCTGGATTCAATTTCCGCGCGCGTTGGATATGGATGCAGCGAACCATCGGCGGCGCGTTGACCTTGTGGAGCGCCCGTTGAAGGATCCGTGGCAAGATCCGCGGGACGCTTGAACAGCGGGTATTTAAACTCGTCCGTCGCGGTCAAGCTGCCTTGAAACTCTGGGCTGTAATATCCGGTGAACAACACGGTGCCCTTGCCGTTCCATCCAACGGTTTGCCAAATTTCAAATTGCTGTTTGATGGC
>CANJIC010000192.1 GCA_947474205.1 Planctomycetaceae bacterium
AAAGTTCGGGCGCCACCAAGCGCGCCGCGGGCAGCGCCATGGAGTTGGCCACGCGCATAGCGTCGTGGCGTCACGCCGCAGAAAATGGATTGCCAGATGAGCTTGGTGATTTCACCGCGCGCATTCTCAAGGAGAGCGGTTTGGAGTCCTACTACTTGTTGGCCGACCGAACTGACACGGAGGCTGACGAGTCGCGCACGGAAAATCTGGCGCAGGTGGTCAGCGCGTCCGCTGATTTTGTTGTGGACAGACTCAAGCGCGAAAGCGGCGGCGACATGGATGATGCCGTGTCTCCTATGAACACATTGCTTGACGCGTTGCGCGCGTACCTGGAGCAAGTGTCGTTGGTGGCGGACTCCGACGCGTTTGATCCGGAGCTTGGCGCCGTGACGTTGATGACGCTGCATGCTTCAAAAGGGCTTGAATTTCCCTTTGTTTGCATCATTGGAGTGGAGCAGGGAAATTTGCCGCATGTGCGCAGCTTTGAAAGCGCTGAACAAATGGAGGAGGAGCGCCGCTTGTTGTTTGTAGGTATGACGCGCGCCGAGAAAAAACTGTTAATCACCGCCGCCGCGGTGCGGACTCAACGCGGCACGCCCATGTCGTGCATTGAAAGTGGTTTCATACGCGAACTGCCCGATAGCGTGGAGCGCGAAGACCGCGCCCGTGGGCAGCGTTGGGATGAAAATGAAATGGACGCCGATCAAGGTGAATCCACCGATGACGGCGTTGACGCACCGCCCGGTGGAAGCGGCATGAAGGCCGGCATGCGCGTGCAACATCCATTGTTTGGTTTGGGCGTGATCGAAACACTATCGCCGCGCGGCAGCAGCACCATGGTGCGCGTGAAGTTTCAAAAAGTGGGCGTGAAATCCCTGGTGCTTGAATTCGCGCGGCTACAAGTTGTTGGCTAACTCCGTCGCCCGCAATTAATTTTTACTTGTTCCAGCTGGCGCCATCGCCGCGCTTGTGGCGCTTGAAGTCGAATTGCAAAGACCTGTTTGAGACATCAAAAACGACCAAATATCCACGCTTTCCCGTATGCGGCTCGCAAGTGGTTTTCCTTGTCCGTGTCCCGCCTCGCGATCCACCCACAGATAAATTGGCTTGGCATCTTTTTGATTGGCGCTCATGGCTTGCATGCGCGCCGCCATCTTGCGCGCGTGAAGCGGATGCACGCGGCTGTCATTTTCACCGGCGGTGAACATGACCGCGGGATACTTGGTGTTGGCCTTCACATTGTGGTACGGCGAGTAGGCGCGCAACCACGCGAATTGTTTGGCGTCCTCGCTTGAGCCATATTCAGGCACCCAATATTTAGCCAGCAAAAATTGTTGATAACGCAACATGTCAAGCAACGGCACCGCGCTAATAGCCGCGGCGAACAAATCAGGTCGCTGCGTAATGGCAACGCCCGTAAGCAATCCACCGTTGCTGCCGCCTTGAATTGCCAAGTGCGAAGAGTCGGTCCATTTATTCGCAATCAACCATTCGGCGCAGGCGTAGAAGTCGTCAAAAACATTTTGCTTGTTGCCAAGCATTCCGGCCTCATGCCAACTCTCTCCGTACTCGCCACCGCCGCGTAAATTGGCAACCGCGTAAATGCCGCCCGCCTCAATCCACGGAATAATGGTGGGGTTAAAGCCTGGTTCCAAACTCACGTTAAAGCCGCCATATCCATACAAAAGCGTGGGACAGGCGCCAGCGGGGGACAAACTTTTCTTGCGCACCATGAACAGCGGAATCATGGTTCCATCTTTGCTGGCCACGCGCACGCGCTCCACCATGAACTTGGAAAGATCCACGGGAATGGTGGGCTTCCACCACACGGAAAGTGTTGGCTTTGAAAGATTTTCAATTCTGTAAATGGTGCGCGGTTCGTCGTAGCTGGTGTAGCTCATATACGCGTCAGTGTGTTCCTCATCGGTACTTATGCTGGCACTGCCTAAACCAGGCAGCGGGATTTCACCCAGCGACTTACCCGTGAAATCAAATCGCTCAAGCCGCGAGCAGACATGCTTGGTGTAGCTGCCAATCATTTCGTCCATTGAAAAACTAACGCCCTCAAGAACTTCATCCTTGCGCTCTGGAATAATCACTTTCCAATTGACTTGCTCCGTATGATTCAAGTTCACCGCCATCAATGTTGCGTTGGATGCGTTGAGGGTGGTTTGCATAAACATGATGTCGCCGCGAACTTCCACGGGCGAAAACTTGGCCGCAAGACCAACCGCCACTGGAACAATTTTCAGCTCTTTTTTACCGCTTTGCATCCAATTTTGAAAATTCGCAACGGACAAATCGTTGGCTTGCCAACCATGGCTGTATCCCAACATCAACCATTTGCCGTCGCGGCTCAGACCACCAAATGGCACATCACTTGGCGTGGTCTGCTTCAACAACAGCGCGTCACTTTCAACAGGTTGACCCAATGTGTGAAAGCGCACTTCGCGGCTGTAGGGATCTTTCGCGTCGCGCAACGACGAATACAGAATGCCATCGCCCTTGGGGGTCCAGGATTCAAAACTTACTTTGCCAGTGATCACATCAGGCAACGCTGTTCCAGTGGCCACATCAATCACGCGCAGTTCGCTCATCTCGCTGCCAGACATGCTGCTGCCATAGGCCAACAATTTTCCATCTTGAGTTGGACGCCACCAATCAAGCGACAGCAACCCTTTTTCATTCATCTTGTTTGGATCAAGCAACACGCGCGGCGTGCCAGTTGCGCTAGCGCACGTCATGAGCACGCCTTGATTTTGATCGCCGCTGCGCTGGCCATAGAAAATATTCGAGCCAGCCATTACTGGCGTTCCCATGCCGGGCAATTTCATAAGCGGCTCAAGTTGCGCGGCGATTGCGGCGCGGCAGGGCAGCGCATCTAGCGCGGCGCGCGTGCGATCAATTTGCAATGTGGTCCAGTCGCGCACCGCGGGTGAATCTTTTTCAAGCGACTCCAGCCAGCGGTTTTCATCCGTGAATTGCTCGCCTTGCACGGTTTCCACAACCGGCGCCATGGTGGGCGCTTGTGCTTGCTCCGCTTGCGCGACAAATGCCAGCGTGCTTAGAAAAATGTTTGCGGAAATAAGTTGGCCAACGAGTTGAGTGGCGATGGTTGAAAGCATGCGGCAATGATAGTGCGATGTTGCGCGCTCGCGGTGTTGGGAATCACGGGGTTGCAATAGAGCGCAAAGAAGTCGCGGGTCTGTTCAAGTCATATGTACACAACATGCGCCACGGAATTTTTAGCCCGACATGCGCATGCTTAGCCCGCCACGCGCATGCGAATTGTCTCTGGAAGAGTTCGCAACGCGTTCATAATGTTGGCGTCTTGAAATGCGTCCACATCCAAAATCACATAGGACGTGTTCTGATCGCTTTGCAAATGCTCCGCGTTAATGTTCACGCCAGCATTGGCAAGCAACGTGTGCATTTTACTTAACACGCCAGGCACGTTTTTATGCACATGCAAAATACGAACTTGACCGCTGCGCACATTGGGAAGATCAACCGCCGGAAAATTCACGCTGGTCGCGGTGCAGCCCTGCGTCCAGAAGCGCGCAAGTTTTTCAGCCACATCAATCGCAATCGCCTCTTGCGCTTCCTCGGTGCTGCCACCAATGTGTGGCGTAAGAATGACATTGGACAATCCCGCCAGCGGCGTGGAAAACCCATCGCCATTTTCTGCGGGTTCATCTGGAAAAACATCAACCGCGGTGCCGCCAACATGGCCACTTTTCAAGGATGCCGCCAGCGCCACAAGGTCCACCACTTTGCCGCGGCTGTTGTTCACCAACATGGCGCCGGGTTTCATTTTTTGCAATTGCGCCGCGCCAATTAAATTGCGCGTGGAGGCCATGTCGGGCACATGCAGCGACACAAAATCCGCAGCGGCCAGCACCGCGTCCATGTTCGCAAGCGAATGCGCGTTGCCTAGCGCCAACTTGCGCGCGGTATCAAAGAACACCACGCGCATGCCCAATGATTCCGCAAGCACGCTGAGCTGACTTCCAATATGTCCATACCCAATAATGCCAAGCGTGCGCCCGCGCACCTCGCGCGAATTTTTGGAACTTTTGTCCCAACGCCCCACATGCAATTGCGAACTTTTCTGAAACAGCGCGCGCGAAAGACAAATAATTTCCGCCAATGTCATTTCAGCAACGCTGCGCGTATTGGAAAATGGCGCGTTGAAGATTGGAATTCCTAGCGCCGCCGCGCTGG
>CANJIC010000193.1 GCA_947474205.1 Planctomycetaceae bacterium
CGCAATTAGCCAACGCGGTTGACGCGGCGCTGATGTCGCACAATCCAAAGTTGCGCGCCACCGCGCGCAATGTGTTTGCAAAAGAAAATCCCAGCAAAGCCATTCCACTTTTGCAGCAAGCAATTCTTCACGGCGAAATGATCGAGCAACAAGAAGCCATTGCCGCGCTTGCGCCTATGCAAAACGCGGACGCAGCCAACGCGCTCGCGCCACTAGCGCAACAACTTGCGCAAGGAACACTTGCCCCCTCTTTGCAGCTTGAAATTATTCAGGCATGTGAAGCGCGTCCAGAGCCGGTGTTTGCGCAATCACTTGCGCAATGGAAGAAAGAGTTCGCAAGTCCAGATCCGTTTCCAATGTTCAACGCCTGTGTTGATGGTGGCAACGCCGAACAAGGTCAGCGCATTGTCGCCGCAAACTCCGCCTCGCAATGTTTGCGTTGCCACGCTATTGCCGGCGGTGGCGGACACGCAGGTCCATCGCTTGAAGGCGTTGCCACGCGATATGACCGACGCGGCTTGCTTGAAAGTTTGGTGCAACCCAATGCCAAACTTGCGGCCGGCTTTGGTCCCGTCAGCGCCATGCCAACAATGAGCGTGTTACTTTCGCCGCGTGAACTGCGCGATGTGGTCGCGTATTTATCCACACTGCAAACCGCGCATCAACCATGACCGCGCATGAATGTCATGGTTATTGAATTTGCAGGCGTCGCGGTCTTGCTTGCTGGAGAAAAGTTCAACTGAAACTTTTCTGGATCAACAAAATACGCCTTGCCCGTCACCGGCCACGCGGGCCGCGTGTCCGACCATGTCACGGTTCCCGTGGTGCTTCCATCTGGCCCAATTTTCCCCGCAAAAGTCGCTGAAACAGCCTGATTCCATTCGGTTGAATTAAATCCGTCATCCACCATCGCCCCGCTCATTGTGCCGTCGGCCGTTACGCGAACCGTGCCCGTTCCCCAATCCGCGCCGCCGTCATACCAATTCACAGTCCATGTTCCAGTCCACTGCTTCTGAAAATCTGGCATGACAGTTTTTTGCGCAACACCATAAGGCGGCGCGCCAGGAATTCCTTGCTCATGCAGCGCAAGCGTGATTTGATCAACTTCGCTCTGACCTTTGGACGTTGTGGCTTTCAAGTTTGCGCCAAGCGAACCAGTGGTTGGATGCGACCATGTTCCCGCATACGAAAAATACGCGCCGCCAGTCCATGTCACGGTCAGTCCAATGTCGTCGCCAGGACCCAACAATCCCGTCACGGTTGCAACGCGTGGTGGCACGGTTGGATTGGCTTGCGACCACACGGTGTCGGTCATGCTTCCGCGCACGCGCCCAGATTGCTCAATCACAAATCGCGCTTGACCGCCAGACGTTCCGCTTGAATTCATGAACGAGCCAGACCAACGCAGTGCCGTGGTGGATGTGTCCTTTGAAATGGCCGCGCTTGAGTCAGCGTTGTTGCCCGAACCCATCTTGCGCGCCGCCGCCACACAACCACTTAAAACAGCGGCGCAGACGGCAATTTGAATGGAAACCGTGCAAACGATTTTGCAATATTGAGGAATGTTTTTCACGCGCTCATGGTAGCGGTCTTGCCCACATTCAACTCTGCATGCACAACATTCCGCCATCAACTGGAATCAGCGCGCCGTTCACATACGCCGCCGCGGGCGAGGCGATAAACGCAATCACCGCCGCAATTTCTTCTGGCGAAGCAAATCGTCCCACGGGAATTTTCCAAATCATGTGCGCCTCAACTTCGGCAACTGAACTGCCCGAACGCTTGGCGCGCCCGGCAATGATGGACTCCAAGCGTTGCGTCCGTGTTGAGCCAGGCATAATTAGGTTCGCTGTAATTGCAAAACCACCAAGCTCACCCGCAAGCGTGCGCGTCCAATTGGCCATGGCCGCGCGCGCCACGTTGTTCACGCCTTGACCACGAATGGGCCGCTCAATACTTGTGCTACCCACAACAATAATGCGTCCATATTTTTGTGCGCGCATGCCCGGCGCGCACACCTGCGCCAATTTGTGCGCGCTGTACAAAAGTTGCGCAACACACTTGTCAATTTCTTCTGTTGATGCGTCTATTAAATATCCAGCCTCGGGCGCGCCAGTGTTCACAACCACAATGTGCACCGCGCCAATTCGCGCAATCAACGCGTCGGCCGCCTTCTCCACAGCTGATGGGTTTGCGTGGTCCACCAACATGATTTTATGTTCGCGCGCAACATTCAACGTAGCCCCAGACCCAACCTCCGCCAATTTCTGCAATTCGGCAAGGACTTTGGCAAGACCTTCATCATTGCGTCCACACAGAATTACCCTTGCTCCCGCCGCGGCCAGCGCGTGCGCGGCGGCGCAACCAATTCCTTGCGTCGCACCACAAACCAGCGCAGTTTTTCCTTGCAATGAACGGTTGAACATGCACACAAAGGTAACCGTTCTCGCGCATGTTTCATACATTTAAATTTCAAATCTGAATTGACTCTGCGTTTGTAAGCATCGAACAATTTTATTTCCTGCAAAAATTAAATGTCAACTTTCACGCCGCGCCGCTTAGTATGCACGCATGGCGTTGCCTGCAATCACACCAGAAGAAGCAATTCGCAAGGTGCTTTCACTGCCCGCATCTCGTCGCGCCGCGGCGTTGCGCGAGTTACTTCACGGCAATCGCGCCGCGCTGAACAAGGCTTTAGAAATGTTGCCCACGATGGGCAATGCGCCGCAAAGCGTGTTGGGTCAAACAGAAATCAAACCCGAAATTCGCATTGGGCATTATCTGCTTCGCAGCGTGCTTGGCGAGGGCGGATTTGGAATTGTGTGGCTCGCTGAACAAGATGAGCCGCTTCGCCGTTCGGTGGCCTTTAAAATTCTTCGGCCCGATCGCCTCGACGCTTCCAGTCGCGCGCGCTTTGAAAGTGAGCGCCACGTGGTCGCGCTTCTTGATCATCCCGGCTTGATCAAAATTTTTGAGGCCGGTGAATCACCCGATGGTCGTCCGTGGTTCGCCATGGAATTGGCCGCGGGTTCGCCAATCACGCAGACATGTGATGTGGCCGGTCTCTCGCTTGGTCAGCGCATTGATCTGATGTCGAAAGTATGCCGCGCCGTTCATCACGCGCATCAACGCGGCGTCATTCACCGCGATCTCAAGCCGTCGAACATTTTGGTTTCACTTGACGCCGACGAAGCCGTTGTGAAAGTGATTGACTTTGGAATTGCGCGCGCCGCGTTTGATCCAATGAATCCCGACGAGCGCGCTGGCGCCCTAGTTGGAACGCCGGCTTTCATGGCTCCAGAAGCGCGCAATCTTCGCGCGGGTGAGGCCGATTCCCGTATGGATATCTACGCGCTTGGCGCAATCATGCTGCGTCTTCTGACAGATTGTTTGCCCGATGATTCCAACACGCTTGCCGCTCATCAATTATTTGAAGCTCTTTCTATCGATGAAAAGAAAGTGGCGATTGAAAATCGCAACACAACTTCGGCGGAAATTATTTCAACACTCAGTGGCGATCTTGATGCAATCATTGCGCGATGTTTGTGCCGCGATCCGCGCGGCCGCTACGACTCCGCGCTCGCTCTCGCCCAAGATTTAGAGCGCTTTCGCCGCGGCGAATCCGTGCAAGCGCGCCCCGACACGCCGCCGCGAAGGCTCAGGCGCGCGATCAATCACCACCCACTCGCCGTCTCGCTTGCGTTGATCACTATTCTCATTTTGGCGGCAAGTTTATTTACCGCGCGTTCAGAGCGCGCCTCGGCCTTGGCGGCAAAAGCCTCGGCCTTAGCGGCCAAAGATCGCGCGGAAATCGCTACGGAAGGCGCCAAAGACGCCACCAAGTACATAACGGAACTTCTTACCGAAATTGTTTCTAAACCCAGCGCGGCTCCGCGGACTTCCGTAGATATTTTGGCCGAGGCCAGCCGACTTGCCGGACTTCGCCTGAACAAAGATCCACTTATGGAGGCCAGTGTTCGCGCGTCCATGGGTCACTTGTGGACTTCGCAAAATCGCAATGACCTTGCTGCCCAGGAATTTTCACGAGCCATTGAACTTCTTCAATCGAATGATCAAGCGCGTCTGCTTGCGGAAACAGAACTACTTTTTGCGGAATCACTTCGTGCTGACAGTTCGTTCAACGATGCGCGCCGCAACGCCAATATGGCGCTTAAGGAATTTAAGGCCGAATCGCCACCCGACTACGACGACATC
>CANJIC010000194.1 GCA_947474205.1 Planctomycetaceae bacterium
CAAGATCGTCGCGCACGCTTTGAATAAAGCACGCGTGCGGCTGCGGATGGGTGTAGGCATCGGTGGCCAGCGACACATCGCCAGTGGCGTGATCCGCAATCCAATGTCCTTGCGCGGGGCCGTTAATTCCGTACGCCCACTGCAAACCCGTGTTGAACCACTGCGGACTATTTGGCGCCGCAACTTGATTGAGCAACATCCAAGAAATTTCGTTGTAGAACGCCTGCGCGTCTTGCGCGGTGGCGAAGTAGCCAAACTTCTCGCCCCAATGTTTCCAGCAACCAGCCAAACGATGCACAACTTGTTTCACTGAACGCTCTGGACCAAGAATGGTTTTGCCAGAGGCGTCCACTTTGTTTTTGCCAGTCGCATCCACTTGCGGCACACCCGCCTTGCGGAAATATTTACTCACCACAATATCTGTTGCAAGCTGACTCCACGACGCCGGGATTTCAGCGTCGTTCATTTCAAACACCGTTGACCCGTCGCTATTACTTATGCGACTGGTTCGAGTGCTCCACTCAATTGTGCTGAAGACGTCTTGTCCTGGACGGGTGAATCGTGGCGTGATCTTCATGTTGTGCAATCCTTAAACGAGGTGGCAAAAAAATTGGTAGAAGAGAAATTGCTGGAACATTAGTGAGCGAGTCGCAAGTGAAGAGCGTGTTGTTTAAGATTCAAATTTTGACTCATTTGTCTTATTTCTTTAAAGAAAGAAAGGATTCCGATTCAAGCCATAAAATTCAAATTTAAATTAACCCACAAAACACATATTTTTGATTCGCAGCATTGGAAATTACTCCAAAAACCACGTTTCATCCAAATCCTACCCCTATCCATTGGGGGCGGCAAGTAGCAGGGACACACAATATTGTTATTTTGTAAATTTAATATACAAGTTCATATTCAAACGACCTTTGCGTATCGGTTAATTATTTTAAAGCCCACCATATTTTGTGTGTAAATCTTGTCGTTGGGGGTGTGCAACACTACAAATAGTATTTTTATTCTTTTTTGCCTGCGAAACATGAATTTTTTTGGTCACTAGACTCTCAAAGTGCTTGAAAACCAATTACTCCAAGGCCTAACACAACCACAACGTCAAGCTGTTTTGCACACTGATGGACCGTTGCTGGTGCTGGCCGGACCAGGCTCTGGAAAGACGCGCGTGATTGTGCATCGCATTGCGCATTTGGTGTCGCAAGGAATTCCGCCGTGGAGCATTTTGTCTTTGACATTTACCAACAAAGCCGCCGGCGAAATGCGCAGGCGCGTTGAGTTGTTGTTACCGCAAGATGTTCCAGATCGTGGGCGAGTTTTCGCGGGAACATTTCACTCCTTCGGTGTGCGCGTGTTGCGTCGCTTCGCGATGGAGGCGAATCTTGATCCAAACTTCAACGTGCTTGATGTGGATGATCAACGCGCCGCGTGCAAAGCCGCCATCAAGCATGCTGGCGAAAGCGACACTCGCTTCACGCCCGCGAGCGTGTTGAGCGAGATTTCAAATTTAAAAAATAAATTAATTTCGCCCAGCGTCGCTTTGACATCCGCCACGGATTGGCGCAGCAAAGTGGTGGCGCGCATTTTTGACGCGTACCAAAAAGTGATGGCGCGAAACGCCAGTCTTGATTTTGATGATTTACTGGGCAAATTAGCCATTTTATTGCAAAGCAACCAATCCGTTCGCGAGACGCTTCAGCGCCGCTTTCAATATGTGTCGGTGGATGAATATCAAGACACCAACTTCGCGCAATTTTCTATCGTGTTGGAGATTGCAAAAGCGCACCGCAACTTGTGCGTGGTGGGCGATCCTGATCAAAGCATTTACGGTTGGCGCGGCGCCGACATTGGAAACATTCTCAACTTTGAGGAGCATTTTCCTGGCGCCAAAGTCATTCCGCTTGGCGAAAATTTTCGCTCCACTAAACCCATCGTCGACGCGGCAGCCAGTTTAATTTCTAGAAATCGCCAACGCAGGCACAAGGAATTAAAGTCCATGAAGGGCGATGGCGAGGCGCCGCACTATGTCCGCTGCGCCGACGAGCATGCCGAAGCCGCGTTGGTGGCGGACCGCATTGCGCAAGCCACCGGTCAAGGAATCACTTGGCGCGGCATGGCGGTGTTGTATCGCATGAACTCACTCAGTCGTGTCATGGAGGAGGCTTTGCGCCGTCGTTCCATTCCATATCAAGTGGTGCGGGGAACCGCGTTCTATGACCGGCGAGAAGTGAAGGATTTACTAGCGTATTTGCGGCTTGCGGCCAATCCCAGCGATGACTTGGCGCTGGGTCGAATTGCCAACACGCCCACTCGCGGTTTGGGATCGACCAGTTTCGACAAGATTGAATTGTGGGCCGCCAAAAATGGCGTGACGTTGCTCGAAGGTTTGGGTCACGCGGAAAGTTCGGGCGCCACCAAGCGCGCCGCGGGCAGCGCCATGGAGTTGGCCACGCGCATTGCGTCGTGGCGTCACGCCGCAGAAAATGGATTGCCAGATGAGCTGGGTGATTTCACTGCGCGCATTCTCAAGGAGAGCGGTTTGGAGTCCTACTACTTGTTGGCCGATCGAACCGACACGGAGGCGGATGAGTCGCGCACGGAAAATCTGGCGCAGGTGGTCAGCGCGTCCGCTGATTTTGTTGTGGACAGACTCAAGCGCGAAAGCGGCGGCGACATGGATGAAGCCGTATCTCCCATGAACACATTGCTTGACGCGTTGCGCGCATACTTGGAGCAAGTGTCGTTGGTGGCAGACTCCGACGCGTTTGATCCGGAGCTTGGCGCCGTGACGCTGATGACATTGCATGCTTCAAAAGGGCTTGAATTTCCCTTTGTTTGCATCATTGGAGTGGAGCAGGGAAATTTGCCGCATGTGCGCAGCTTTGAAAGCGCCGAACAAATGGAGGAGGAGCGCCGCTTGTTGTTTGTAGGTATGACGCGCGCGGAGAAAAAACTTTTAATCACCGCCGCCGCGGTGCGGACTCAACGCGGTACGCCTATGTCGTGCATTGAAAGTGGTTTTATTCGCGAGTTGCCAGACAGCGTGGTTCGCGATGACCGTGTGCGCGGTCCGCGTTGGGATGAAAATGAAATGGACGCCGATCAAGGTGAATCCACCGATGACGGCGTTGACGCACCGCCAGGTGGAAGCGGCATGAAGGCCGGCATGCGCGTGCAACATCCGTTGTTTGGTTTGGGCGTGATCGAAACACTGTCGCCGCGCGGCAGCAGCACCATGGTGCGCGTGAAGTTTCAAAAAGTGGGCGTGAAATCTTTGGTGCTTGAATTCGCGCGGCTACAAGTTGTTGGCTAACTCCGTCGCCCGCAATTAATTTTTACTTGTTCCAGCTGGCGCCATCGCCGCTGAAGTTCCGGTTGAAACTTGATTGCAAAGACCCGTTTGCGACATCAAAAACGACCAAATATCCACGCTTTCCCGTATGCGGCTGGCAAGTGGTTTTCCTTGTCCGTGTCCCGCCTCGCGATCCACCCACAGATAAATTGGCTTGGCATCTTTTTGATTTGCGCTCATGGCTTGCATGCGCGCCGCCATCTTGCGCGCGTGAAGCGGATGCACGCGGCTGTCATTTTCACCGGCGGTGAACATGACCGCGGGATACTTGGTGTTGGCTTTCACATTCTGGTACGGCGAGTAGGCGCGCAACCACGCGAATTGTTTGGCGTCCTCGCTTGAACCATATTCAGGCACCCAATATTTAGCCAGCAAGAATTGTTGATAGCGCAACATGTCAAGCAAGGGAACTTGGCTTACGGCCGCGGCGAACAATTCGGGTCGTTGCGTAATGGCTACGCCCGTGAGCAATCCGCCGTTGCTGCCACCTTGAATAGCCAAGTGCGAAGAGTCGGTCCATTTATTCGCAATCAACCACTCGGCGCAAGCGTAGAAGTCGTCAAAAACATTTTGCTTATTGCCAAGCATGCCGGCCTCATGCCAACTTTCTCCGTACTCGCCGCCACCGCGCAAATTGGCAACCGCGTAAATGCCGCCCGCTTCAATCCAAGGGATAATGGTGGGGTTAAAGCCTGGTTCCAAACTCACGTTAAACCCGCCATATCCATACAAAAGCGTGGGGCAGGCGCCAGCGGGGGACAAACTTTTCTTGCGCACCATGAACAGCGGAATCATGGTTCCATCTTTGCTGGCCACGCGCACGCGCTCCACCATGAACTTGGAAAGATC
>CANJIC010000195.1 GCA_947474205.1 Planctomycetaceae bacterium
AAAAGAGGCGAGCACGTTCGCGCGAAGTGATCATGGCTGCTACCACAAGCGAGTTTAGCAACCGCGCGAGCCCTGCTCGCGTGGGGTGCGTTGTCTGAGCGACTGGTAGCAGCCATGATCACGTAGCATCAAGCGTTGTCTGCGCGACTAATAGCACCCATGATCACGCAGCATCGCGAGTTGTCTAAGCGCAATCAATCACGCGTCCGGCGTGTGGCGCACAATGCGTCCCTCGACCAAAAAGATCACGTCCTCGGCGATGTTGGTGGTCATGTCGGCAATGCGTTCAAAGCGCTGCGCTATGGTGAGCATTTCAATGGTCTGTCCAGAAGTAGCAACGTCGCGTGGAATTTCTTGGCGCGCCCATTGCAGAACTTCCTTGTGCAAATCGTCCACGCGCTGATCGGCGCGGCGCACTTGGCGGCACAGCGACGCGTCTTCGTTGCTCATGGCGGCCAGCACATCGCTCAGCATGGTGCGGCTTGCAAATGCAAGATCAATCATGGCGGGCGGAAGCGGTGGGCCATCGGCGGCGCCCAGTTTGATTAATTTTTTGGCAATGCCGCGCGCCAAATCCGCGATGCGCTCAAGCTCGTTGCTAATGCGAATCACCGCAAGAATAAGGCGCAAGTCGCCGGCCACTGGTTGCGCCAGTGCAAGCAGGCGCATGCAGGTGGCTTCAAGGTCAAGTTCCATTTGGTCAACTTCGGCGTCGCCGGCGCGCACCACTTCCGCCAGTTGCAAGTCGCCGTCAATCATCACTTCAATCACGCGCGTCACGCGTTGCTCCACCATGGCGCCCATGGCCAGCAAGTTGCGGCGCAAGTCCACCATTTCATTTCGTAGGTCTACTGCCATTTTATTTTTATGCGTCGGTGCGTTGGATGATTCGATTTAAATCTAGTTCAATTATCCAAAGCGGCCGGTGACATAATCCTCCGTTTGTTTGTTCTTGGGGTTGGTGAACATTCCGTCAGTCGCGCCGGCTTCAATGAGTTTGCCTTCAAAGAAGAACGCGGTGAGATCGCTTACGCGCGCGGCTTGTTGCATGTTGTGCGTGACCACAACAATGGTGAATGTTTGGCGCAACTCGCGGATCAGCGCTTCAACGCTGGCGGTGCTGCGTGGATCAAGCGCGGAGCATGGCTCGTCCATGAGCAGAACTTCTGGACCAACCGCAATGGCGCGCGCAATGCATAAGCGTTGTTGCTGACCGCCGGAAAGTCCAAGTGCGCTGTTGTGAAGTCGGTCCTTCACTTCGTCCCAAATGGCGGCGGCGCGCAGGCTTTGCTCCACCAATGCGTCCAGGTCGCTACGGTGAAAACGCTTGTGTAGCCGCGGTCCAAAAGCGATATTTTCATAAATGCTTTTTGGAAACGGATTTGGTTTTTGAAAAACCATTCCCACGCGCCGGCGCAATTCCACCACGTCAAAGTTGCGGTCAAGTAGATCGTCTTTGTCTAGTTGCATAACGCCGTCGGCGCGTGCGTTTGGAACCAGATCGTTCATGCGATTAATCCAGCGCAGGAACGTGCTCTTGCCGCAACCCGATGGACCAATGAGCGAAGTCACGCGCTGCGATGGAATATTCAGCGTGATGTTGTGCAGCGCTTGATAGGCGCCGTACCACGCGTTGAAATCTTTCACACGAAGAGTGACGTGTTCGCTGACAGGCGTCGACGTGGGCAATGCCGAGGTGGCAGGTTGTGCAAGAGTTGGGCGCGTTTCTGGCATGGTGTTTGTTTCTTTAGGTACAACAGAATTTGATTTTGTATTGAACATTGAACTGTGTTCGGTCATGCCATTGGCTTGCGCAGCTTCTGTCGAAGATACACGGCGACGCCGTTGAAGCAGATGAGCACAACAAGCAACACCACAATTGCCGACGCGGCGAGTTGATGGAATGATTCTTGCGGACGGCCCGCCCAGTTGAAGATTTGAAATGGAAGCACCGTGAAATTGTCATTGAGATTGTCAGGCGTGTTGGCAATGAACACCGGAATGCCAAGCACAAGAAGTGGCGCGGCTTCGCCCATGGCGCGGCTCATGGCAAGAATGGCGCCCGTTAAAATGCTGGGAATTGCCGCGGGTAACGTGATCTTTGACGCGGTCTGCCACGGCGTGGCGCCAATGGCAAGGCTGGCTTGGCGCAAACTAGAAGGCACGGCGCGCAACGCCTCGCGGCTGGAAATAATCACAATCGGCAACACCACCAACATCAAAGTTAATCCGCCCGCAAGCAAGCCTTGACCAAACGGAAGTTGAATGTGCCACCACGCATTGTCGGGTCCAAATGACAGCGCGCTGTTTTTGTCGCTTCCAAAAAGTCCAAACATGCGCGTGAAGGCGGTCAGGCCAAGAATGCCGTACACAATGCTGGGCACGCCGGCCAAGTTGCGAATGTTGAAATCAATCAACGCGGTCCAACGATTCTTGGGCGCGAACTCCTCTAGATAAATTGCTGTTCCAATTCCAAGCGGCAACGCCAGCAGCGCGCAAATGAGGCACACCCACAGCGAGCCAATCACGGCCGCGTAAATGCCCGCCTTCTCTGGAAAGCGGCTGGCGAAGTTGGTTAGAAAATCCCAACGGATTATTTTTGGAATTTGTGAAAGTTCCCCGTGGCCAAACACGGCGCTCAACGCCTCGCTGCTGAACAAGAAGTTTGAGCCCTGCAACATGATGGACATGATCAGCAGCGCCAAAATAAGAATGGTGGCGCTGGTGCTGAATAGGCACAGCGCAAGGAACGCGCGGTTCTTCACAATTCGCTTGGTTCGCATGGAAATTGCGCTCATTCGTACACCTCGCGGTATCGATTCAGCAGAATGTTTCCAATAATGGAAAGCACCAATGTCACCATGAAGAGCACCATGGCCACGGCGTAACTGGAAAGATTTTCAACGCCAAAGGCGGGCGCGTCGCCTAGGAAAATTTGCACCATGTACGCCGTCATGGTTTGCACTTGGTCGGCTGGGTTGAGCGTCATGTGCGCCAAGCCGCCGGCGGCCAGCGCCACCACCATGGTCTCGCCAATGGCGCGCGTGATGGCAAGAAAGCAACTGGCCATAATTCCGCTGAGCGCGGCGGGCGTGACCACCTTCACGCTGACATCAAATTTGGTGCTGCCCAGCGCGTAGGCGCCTTCACGCAAGGAGCGCGGCACGGATTGCATTGCGTCCTCGCTGAGCGACGCCACGATTGGAAGAATCATAATGCCAACAGCAATGCCAGCGGCGCCCGCGTTGTAGCCGGAAAAAATCGGCGCGCCAAAAAGAAAGTTGCACGCGCCTTGCAACGCGGGTGTGATCACAAGCAGCGCGAAGAATCCGTAGACCACCGTGGGCACGCCCGCCAGAATTTCAATGATGGGTTTCAAGATGGCGCGCTTTCCAGCGGTGGCGTACTCGCTCATGTAAATCGCGGTGATTAAACCCAGTGGAATGGCGGTCATGGCGGCAACCACCGACACTAGAAAAGTTCCGCAAATCAGCGGCCAAATGCCAAAATGTTTTTCCGCGCCAAGCAGGGGGCTCCACGTGGTGCCAAACAAAAAGTCAGTCAGTTCAATTTCTGGCAGTTGAATAAACGCAATGGTTTCACGCAGCAGAATTACAATAATTCCAACCGTAATCGCAATGCTGATCAGAGCCGTGCAACCAAGCAACCCGCGGATGAAAAATTCCCACGCGTTGCGAATTGCATCCGAGCGCGCCACGCCTTTGCGCGCGAGTGCGACCGCGCTTGATGCTGCTTTGGCTGAAATGGCGCTCATGGAAATTTCATTTCAGTTGTTGCGCGACTTATTTGTACACATTCGCAATTGGACCTAGCACTTTGTTGCCCGAGGCGTCCAGATATTGCGTGCCAAGTTTCTTGGATTTCCAATTTGAAGTTGCTCGATCGTTCATTGCCGCGGGGAGCGGGGTGTATCCAACTTGCTTGGAAAGTTTCGCTGTGTTGGCTAAATAATAATTCACAAACGCGGCAATCTCTGGTCGCTCCGCGCTTTTGGCGTTGACATAAATAAATAACGGACGACTGAATGGCGAGTAGGTTCCATCCTCTATGGTCATGCCATTTGGCGTGATCGCGCCTTTACCGCCATCAATTGGAACAAGCTTTAATTTGCTTGCATTCTCGCTGTAATACGCAAAACCAAAATAACCAA
>CANJIC010000196.1 GCA_947474205.1 Planctomycetaceae bacterium
ATAACAGCGTCATGCAACTTGGCCGCTTCAAACACGCGCGAGATCAAGTCGTCGCTGGTGGCTGGTCGCGCCGCGTCATGCACGGCAATATGCGTCGCGTCGGCGGGCACGGCCTTGAGCGCGTTGCGAATTGTTTCCCATCGATCAATTGTTCCGCCAGGGACAATGGTGACGCCGTGGAAACTTAACTGCGCGCCAAAGCGATCTCGGAACTCCGTCATATTTTCTGGAGGCGCCGCGACAATGATGGAGCGAACCTCATCGCGCTTGGTAAACAATTCAACGCTGCGCAACAGTAACGGACGACCGCCCAAATCTTGGCCCAGTTTGTCGCTGCCAAAGCGTGTGCTGTTTCCGGCGGCGGCAAGTATGAGCGATACTGAAAATGATTCCATGGTTCACCTAAAAATTAAGCAAGACTGAAAGACCCACAAGCTTGCGACAGAAGATTTCACAAATCTAAGTGCGCATTGCAATTTTGTACGCGAGTGATGAAAGTTGAATTGAAACTCTCTCACGCGGGCGGACTTTCAAAATGCGGCATATACAGCAGCACATTCTGCTGATTTCCGTATTCGCGAATTTCTGGGCCATCAAATCCTGCGATCGTTGGCGGCGGATCTGAAACCTTTGGCAAACGGATGACAAGAAATCCCTTGCCCAGAAATAGTGAGCGCGTGCGCGCCGCTTGGTCCAGAACTTCTTTCAAACCTTCCTCGGTTTCCACCAATGCAAATGGCGGATCCATTAGCACCACATTCACCTCTGGTTGCGCCGCCATAATCGCGGCTTCACCAAGCGCGTCGGCTTGCACAGCGATGGCGCGTTCACCGCAACCCAACGATTCGATATTGTCGCGCAGCAGCGCAAATATTTTTCTATCCTTCTCCACCATGAACACCTTGATGGCGCCGCGGCTAACCGCCTCCAGTCCAAGCGTGCCCACACCCGCGAATAAATCAAGCACGCGCGCGCCTTCAAACCATCCACGCAACACATTGAACAAACCTTCCTTGGTGCGACTTCCCATTGGACGCGTGATGGCGTCATCTGTGGGAGTCTTCAGAATGCGGGATTTAAATTCGCCGGCAAGCACATGGAGCATTGCGTAATGTTAGTGTGTCTTGGGAATATGCCCCCGCTAATCTGCCGCCTTCAGATATTTGCCGATTGACTCGATTCAACATGCCCGACCTTGCAACAACACTTCCCCGTTCTTTAGTGGCGCAAAGCCGCGTGTTGCGTCTTGGTTCTGCCAACACTCCAGCGCTGCTGATTCACCCGCGCTTTGATAAACAAGCGGAAAAACCGCTAGAACCTGTGCCTTTTTTGCTGTGGCTGCATGGGCGCACCGCGCAAAAAGAATTGGACAGCGGCCGCTATTTGCGATTGTCGCGCGCTGGGATTGCGACCGTGGCGCTTGATTTGCCCGCGCACGGAGAACGCGCCGTGCACGAAAAGCAAACTTCAGAATTTTCCCTTGAAGTGATCGAAGAGTTGTTGGGTGAAATTCCTGGCGTGCTTGACGCGCTGAAACAATTTCCAGAATTTGATCTGTCTCGCTGCGCCATTGGCGGATTTAGTTTGGGTGGCATGACTGCGCTTGCCGCGCTGTGCCAACCGCACGCATTTTCTGCAGCTCTTATTGAAGCCACAAGCGGCGACTGGAGCGAAATGGAATCGGCAAAACATGATCCAGTTCGTGCGGCGCAATTAGAACCGCTTCGACATGTGGATTCATGGAAACCCATTCCATTGATGGCGCTGCACGCCAGCGAGGACGAAATGGTTCCAGTGGCACCACAGCGCGCGTTCATAGAAAAAATTCGCGCGCAAACTCCAGCCAACATTCAAGTTGTGTGGGAAGAATTTGCACACACGGGCGCGTTGAAAGAGCACATTGGATTTGGGCTGTTCGCCGCGCACGCCAAAACAATCGGCACGCAATTCTTGGTGGAACATTTGGCGCCAAGCAAATGCGCGTAACTATTTCGCCGCAGCGAATTAGCAGATGCCCTGTCGGGCGTGACTCTGCCTGTAATTAAAACACACTGCTGACACACAACTTGCGGCGTTGCCAATCTTGCGCCCCTGCAATTCATCAATAAATTTGCCTGTGAATCACTGCGACACAGTTTCAGCGCCAAGCATTTGCGTGGTGGCGATGCGTCTATACACATCGCAGCGGGCCAACAACTCCGTGTGCGTTCCAGTGTCAACCACTCGACCAAAATCCATCACCACAATTCGATCGGCGGCAAGAACCGTGCTTAATCGATGCGCGATGACAATCACGGTGCGACCAACTCCAAACTCGGCGATGGCGTTGTTGATCTGCTCCTCGCTTTCAGCATCAACTTGACTGGTGGCCTCGTCCATTAATAAAATCGCCGGGTCGCGCAGAATGGCGCGCGCAATGGCCAGGCGTTGGCGCTGTCCACCCGACAAACTGGCGCCCTGCTCGCTCACTTGACCGTCAAGACCGCCTGGAATGTTGCAAATAAAATCCCAGGCGTGCGCGCGCTTGGCGGCCATTTCAACATCGGCTCGCGTTGCGCGGCGATATCCAAGTCGAATATTTTCGTAAATGGTTCCTTGAATCAAAACAGATTCCTGCGTGACCAAACCAATTTGTCTGCGCAAACTTTTCAGTTGAATTTGATCAATGTCCATGTCGTCAATTAAAATGCGGCCGGCGGTTGGCTTGAGCAAGCGCGGCAACATGGCCAACAGCGTGGTCTTGCCGCAACCATTGGAACCCACAATGGCGATCTTTTCGCCGTGTTCCACTGAGAAAGAAACGCCAGCCAGCGCATGTTGCGTGGCACCCGCATATGTGAAATCAACGCCCTCGATCTTTATTGAATGCGCGTGACGCTTCAGTTGCGGCTTGCTCAATTCCACACTGTCCTCGCGCGGCATCTTCAACAAACTGCGCAAGCGCGAGGCGGGCGCGGCGGTGGCTTGAAACTCATTGATGAACCCAGTCAACGGTTTCAAACTGCTGGCGCCAACGGCGAGCGCGCCAAGCGACATGAGAAAATTCTCAAATGACAATTCACCGTTGAGAATATTTTTAGCCGCGATCAGCGCCAAACCCGCCACAACAAAGATGGCCAGCATTTCAATAAGCGGTCCTGACAGCGCGCGCGATTTTCGCACGCGCAAATTCTGGCGCAACACTTTGTGATTAAAGAAAGCGAAGCGGCGAATAGATTCCAACTCCGCCGTTGATCCCTTCATGGTGCGCAGGCCCTGCATTGATTCTTGCGTGGTGCGCAGCAATGATTCCTGCGCCTCCAAAGCTCCGCGCGTTCCTTTACGAATTGATTTTCCGGTTTTGCGAAGCACAATGGCAAGCAACGGACCGACCGTGCATGAGACAAACACCAAGCGCCAATCAAAATAAATTGCGGCGCCAAACGCAGCCGCGCCCTTGGTCAATTGCGAAATGGTTTTGCTGGTTAACGCTTCAAAACCGCTATTAAGCGACGAAACATCGTTGTTAATTCGACTTGTGAATTCCGCGGGACCCTGCCTGGTGACAATGGAAAGCGGAAGGTGAATGACATGGCGAAAAACTTCAAGGCGTATTTTTGCCGTGGTTCGCGCGCATAAACCCATGGACACAAGTTGGTGAATAAAATTTGCCGTGGCGCCAAACACCGTCAAGGCGCACAATCCCGCAAGAATGCAAATGACACCGCCATATGGATCCGCAGGCAACGCGTTTACAAACCATTCGGGCACATGGAACCATTCGCCCTTGGCGTTGAAGTTGCGCACAATTTGTTGAAGCGAAGTTCCGTCTTTTAAAATAAGTTGCAACAAAGGCCCAAGGCCGAGCAAGCCCGCGCCCATTCCGCCTGCGCTGACGAACGCCCCTATGAGCGCAATGATGGCTTCGTGTCTTGGCCGCAGCAGTCCGCGCGCGAACCACCAAAAATCTCTCATGCCACCTTTGTCATCTTTCACAGAATCAACCATCAAGCGCTCCCTTCAATCCCTGACAATAACCGATGCCAGTCATTCCAGAATGATGGCCAACTTTTTTCAACGCAGCCCGGATCGCTGATGGAAATACCGCCACGCAATGCGCCCGCGACGGCGGCACTCATGGCTATGCGGTGGTCGGCATGTGGATTGAC
>CANJIC010000197.1 GCA_947474205.1 Planctomycetaceae bacterium
CAGCGCCACACGCGTGTGGAACATTGGAAGGTAATCAAGAAACTCCGGCATATTGCGACCAGCGGAACTGAGCAAGTCCCCGTAGTCCTGGCGCGCCGTGTTTAAAACCCAAAACTCGCCAAAGGCGAAAAGAATTTCGTCCGCGCTCATCTTCAGCACTTCAGTGGCCGCGCCAATAAGTCCATAGGTTATGGCGTCGGGGTAGCTCTCATTGCTGATGAAAGCCTCCTCCGTCACGCCTGCCTTCTTTTTAATTGCTTCCCATTTGTCAACTCCAAAATTGATCGTGACAAGTTCTTGCACCGATTTGTTCACCATTCCGTACATGTCAGGCTCCTAGAAAAAATTGGAAATAAGAAATTCAATGTGCGCATTGAAATGGTAGTGAAATGAATACTAGCCGCAATGACACGCGCGGAAATAGTTCTGTGGGGTCGTGAGCAACGTGACCGTCTTCATTGAAATCTAGTTTGCCTTATTATTCAACCATGCTTAGGTCAAATATATTTCTGCTCGCGCTCACGGGGGCGCTGATATGGCTTTGTTGTGGTTGTCAAAGTGGCCAGCCCAAACTGAACGCCAATGAAAAAACCGCAAAATTGCAGACATATTTGGATCAGCAAACGCAGTTCTGGACAGTGCGCCACGACATGTTGCCAATCGCCAGGCAGATTGCAATTGTGATTCCAGTGGATTGCGATGTGGCGTTGCGGGACATCACGGATCCGCAAATTCGTGAATATATTTTAAACATTGCCGCCAGCGCGGGCTTGTACGCATCGAATCGTGTGTGGGCATCCGACCCGCGCGTGGGATTGGCGGACCTGATCATCACCACGCACTCGATTGAGGAGACTGTAAAAAGCATGGCCCAGGCTGGGCCGTATCCATCGTTGAACCCCATGATTCAAACCATGAGCTCAATCATGGCTGATTTGGAAGTGTTGGGCGTGAAATGGTTGGAGCCGCAAGTGCAAGCACAGATTAAGCAGGCGATTTTGGATGACACCAAACATAACTGGACTCCAACGGCGGACTTGATGAAGGTGAATGAAATGTTGACCACCAAGTTCAAGGATCCAATCGGAATTCAAATTGATTCTTCGTTCCTTCAATTTGACGACAATGGTTTGTTTGAGCGCGGCATCAGCGAACTGCATGACATGAATTTGGCCGCGGAGAAAGCCTCCGCTGTTTTAGGATTAATGCCCACGGCCCTGGAGTTGCGCGCGCGCCGCGCCATGTTGATGACGTTGAACGAGCCGATTGTTGTTGAGATGCGCGCCAACATTGCG
The DNA here is from genome assembly GCA_947474205.1 of Planctomycetaceae bacterium. Next base: position 1,296 of record CANJIC010000197.1, read on the forward strand.
CAGATGGCGGCTCAACTGAAAGAGTTGCAAGAATTGAAGGGGCTTCAAGAGTTGAAGATGCTGGAAGAATTAAAAGGTCTTCAAGCCATGAAGGATTTGCAGGAGCTGAAGAATCTGGAAAGTTTGAAAGGGTTGCAAGAGTTGAAGAATCTTGAAGGAATTAAGAACTTGCAAGAATTGGAAGGTTTGCGGCCACTGAAGGCGTTGGAAGAACTTGTTCAGTTCAAATGGAAACTCGCTCTATTGGTGGCCTGTGGTTTTTTTGCCCAAACCGTTGTTCTGGTGTGGGCTATTCGAAGCCGTCCCTGATGTGGGGGCGCGCGAACATTCATGCATTCATTTTTGCTAATATTTCAGAACTATGAAAAACTTTTCAACTTCAGCGTGCGCCATTTTGTTTGTGTGCTCAGTTTGTGTGGCGCAGAATCCTTCGACTACTCCACCTGCGCCGCCAGCCGGACAGGCCCAAGCGCAACCCAACGGGCAGCCGCGTGGACCAGGTCCAGGTCAGCCTGGCGGACCAGTGGCAACGCCAGCGAACGCTGATTTTATTGTGAAAAGTTTAATGCGTGGTGACAAAAACGGCGATGGGAAATTATCGCCTGAAGAAATTCCGCCGCAGATCAAGGACAGGTTTGGTTCGATCGACGCCAACAAAGATGGCTTGATTGATCAAGATGAGTTGAGCGCGTTCGCAAAAACGCAGGACAAATCTGGCGGCGCGCGCCGTGGTGGTGGCCAAGGCCAAAATTTTGAGGGCGCGATGAAGCAAATCAATCGCGGATTTACTGCGCTTGAAAAATCCGCGTTCAATGCTGAAAGCAAGGCGCAGGACTTGGCCAATGTTCAAATGGTGGAGGCTGGAATTGTGAATGCAAAGGGAATGATTTCCACCGTGAAGATGGCTCCGCAAGCCAAAGCGAAGTATGGCGATGACACCATGAAGTACGAGTCCGACATGCGCTCGCAATTGCTGGCAACGCTGACTATGGCAATCGCTTTGGAGAACGCCGTCATTCGTGGCGACTCCGCTGGCGCAAAGGAATTGGTGGCCAAGCTTGATCAGGAAGAAGAAGAAGGTCACGACATGTTCAAGCGCGAGGAGAATGAGGAGAAGGGTGAGGCCGGCGAGAAGGGGGAACGCGCGCCCGCGCCACCAAATGGTACGTCAGGCGCGCCTAAATAAATTCTGTCATTCACATATTCACAAAGATATATTCGCCCCGCGGCGTGTTGCGCGGGGTGATTTATTTTTGTAACTATTTATTTTTTAGTCAGGCGCGATTCAAGTCGTCGTGTCTTGGAAATGGATGGATTGCGCAATACTTCAAGCGCAAACAAAGGCGTGGAGCTAGATGCTTAGGGATTGGTGGCGAGCGACTTTTCAAGCACCTCAAAATATAAATCGTCGCGCCGCGGCGTTCCGGCGCGCGGTTGGCCATATGGAAATTTTTCCTGCTTGCCCGTGAGCGAATAGCCGCGTCGCTGGTACCACGCGATCAATGTGTCGCGCTGGCCAATCACAGTCATGCGAGCGCGCGGCAAGCGCAACTCGTCGCGGATCACTCGTTCGGCTTCATGCAACAGTTGCCTGCCAATGCCAGCACTCTGCAAATTTGGGAGCACGGATACCATGCCGATGTAGCCCGCGTCTCCTGCGTTTTCTATGCGCACGCATCCAACAAGCGACGCGGCGTGGGGCAACGCGGGCTCTTGCGAAGGCGTGTGGGCTTGAATCTGATCAAGAATTTGCACGGCCGGAAAACTTTTCTCCGCTAGACGAATCCGTGAGTGCGCGCCACAAATGATTTCGCGAATTTCGATTTCGTCGGTGCGTTGACCATCTAAAAGATCGGCTTCGGTGGTCCAACCCGCGCGACTTGCTTCTCCGCGGTATGCGCTTTCAACCAACTCAACAACTGCGCTGACATCGGCAAGCGTGGCGTTGCGAAATATAAGTTGCTGCGGTGAATTCATAAGTCAATCATAGAAGATGAAAGGCGCCAAGTGGGCGGCGATGTTTGTACGCAGTGCGATTGGTGGTGTCATGTTGTTGTTCGCTTTCATTCCATACGATGTCCATTCAAGCAATGTCAAAAGCCAACAACGCTGTGGAAATAATTTCAAACGCGCAAGCTCGGCGTGTGTTGTTGAATCTTCAGGGCCTTGGTGAATTGCCGCAGCGCTCCAGCGCGCGCGCCGTGCAAACTGTTGTGCAACGGCTTGGATATGTGCAAATTGACTCCATCAATGTGCTTGAGCGCGCGCATCATTTAATTCTTGGGGCAAGGCTGGCGCAGTATCGCCATGAACATTTCACGCATGCGCTGGAGAAATCGCGCGGGTTGTTTGAGCATTGGACGCATGATGCAAGCGCCATTCCAACGAAGTGGTTTGCGCATTGGAAGCATCGCTTCGCTCGCTACAACCAACGTGTGGAGCGAAGCGCGTGGTGGCGTGAACAATTTCGTGGGGATGCGGCTCCTATTCTTCGTCGCACGCTTGCGCGGGTTTGCCGTGAGGGGGCACTTCGCACGCGTGATTTTACGGCGCCAACGGATCACAAGAGCGGAGGGTGGTGGCAGTGGCATCCAGAGAAGGCGGCGCTTGAACATTTGTGGCGCTCTGGTCGGTTGGCAATTGCGCGGCGCGAGCGCTTTGAAAAAGTGTACGACCTTGTGGAGCGTGTTTTGCCGCAGGCCATAGAGCAACCAAAAAGTAGCGAAGGTGCCCACGTGGAATGGGCGTGCCGTGAGGCGATCGATCGCCTTGGAATTGCATCGGCGCGTGAAATTGCAAATTTTTTTTCCGCAATCACACACGCGCAGGCGAACGCATGGTGTGCGCGC
>CANJIC010000198.1 GCA_947474205.1 Planctomycetaceae bacterium
AAGGAGCGCGAGAAGTGGTTAACCGCCGCACGTTTGCGCACCGAGCCAGCCAAGGCGCAACAACTTGTGGAAGAAATTGCCGTGACTCGCTTTGAGCAGGGCAATTGGGTGGGCTGCATTGATGCGCTTGAAGATGAGGCGCTGAAAGATTCCGCAAAATCCACCGAACTGGTTCGCTTGCGCGCACGCTGCTTGCTCATGATGGACCGCGCCCGCGACGCGCGTGATTTAATGTTGACATTGCGGACACAGACCGACGGCGACGGAAGAAATGCCAGCGTGCTTGGTCTTGCCGCCATGCGCATTGGCGACACGGCGCGCATGATTGATGCCGGACACGTTCTTACCCAGGCGCGACCAGACAGCGCCGATGGTTGGGTGCTTCTTGGCGTGGCCGCAATGCAAAATGGTGATCGCGCGGAGGCGGTTCGTTTCTTAAGCGAAGCCAATAAGCGCGAGCCAGACAAAAAATTACCAAAGCAATTGCTGGCGGCTGCGTCCAATGTGGCCATTGCGCGCGCTACGCCGTAAGTGCGCAGACTCAATGTGCGTTTGTTGTCCTGCGCGTTTAAATAAGTGCGTGTTTGAACTATTGCTCTTAGCGATTCAGCGTCGACGTCGACCCATCAAGCCCGCAAGACCCAATAGCGCAAATGCGCCTGGAGCCGGCACGAACCCGTAGGTAAATGTCTGATCAAAGTACGGCTGAGATGTAGTTCCACTGCCCGCGCTTGTGCCATTCACTTTCATGGTGACATTGCCCTTGAACTGAATAGTCAGCACATCGGTTGTCAACATGTTGGTGGTCTCAACAGAGAAGCGACCAAGCATGATGCGCTTGTCGGCGTATGTGCCTGCCAAGTCAGCTATGTCTAGTGGAGCGGCGGTGTACCAACCCGCGCCTTGATATGAGCCGGACGAGTTGTTTCCCCCAACAACAGTGCTTGCGCCAACAGTGTTGCCGTTGGAGAAGTTTGGATCAGCGGTAATGGCGGACGTGGTGTAGTCCTGTGCGCGCGCACCAATAGTTACAAATGAATCCCATCCGTTGCTTGCGGCGCTGGCGGAAGGCATCCAACCCGTGCCACTAGCTTGCGCAAATGCGGCGCCGTTGGTTGGCACCAATGAATTTCCATTGTTCAAGACGCCGTTAAGAGAAGTTCGCACAAAGCCGGTGTGTGATGTGACCCCGTAATAGTTGACAAGCTTGTCAAAGTTGCCATTAAAGTCGGCGTAAATATCCATGACGGAGTATTGACGGCTGCCATCGACCACTTGGTAGTTGGTGCCAGTTATTCCAAGGAACGCGGCGTTGGCGCCGGCAACAGTGGTGGCCAAAGTAATAGAACCAACGCAGAAATTTGAAATCTTCATGATTACTCCAAGGATAAAGGGCGCAAGTGCCAGTAGAAAACCAAACAAAATCAGTTCCATCAAACACCCGCCGTTTGCGGGGTTTGGCAAAACATAAGACCACAACGTGTCCTACAACTATGTAAACGTAAAAAATGAGTGACCTTGATCACGCAATGTGAAAGATTTGTAAATTGTTTTAAAAGATGGGTTTACAGCGAAAAAATCGTGGTTTAACGCCCGGCGGCGTCGGCGGCCATGATCGCATCCGCCACCATATTCGCCGTGACAGGGAACGGCTCGTTGTGAACAAACTCGCTGTCAATGGTGGCGCGCGCGGCAACTTTGGCAAGCATGTTCTGGCTTAAGTTGGCGCAACCAATATCGGCCAACGTTGTGGGCAAGCCAACCGATTTGCAGAACGCAATCACTTGGTTGATTTGCGCGGGGTCCGCTTTTTCCAACATCAGTTGCGCGATCACACCAAAGGCAACTTTTTCGCCGTGCATGTATGCCTTTGCGCCGGGCACCACGGTGAGTCCGTTGTGAACGGAGTGGGCGCCCGCAAGACCGGCGGACTCAAAGCCCAAACCAGACAGCAATATGTTGGCTTCAATAACGCGCTCCAGCGCGGGCGTGATTTTTTTTTCTTTTGCGGCGTGCAAGGCGTCCACGCCATCGGCCAACAATGTTTTGTAGCACAACTCCGCAATTGCCATTGAAGTAAGCGAGCGCGCACCGCCGCACATGTTTGGTTTATTGGAGGCCATGCAGGCGCGCGCCTCGAAATATGTAGAGAGCGCATCGCCCATGCCGGCAACAAACGTGCGCACTGGCGCGTTGGCGATTACGTGCGTGTCCACAAGAATCAACATGGGATTGCGCGGGTGAATGAGAGCTGTTTCAACAACGCCTTGCTCGTTGTACACAACAGAGATGGCGCAGGTTGGCGAATCGGTGGAGGCAATGGTGGGGCAACATATAAATGGGAGCTCAAGTTCCGCCGCCGCCGCACGCGCGGCATCCAACACCTTGCCGCCGCCGGCTCCAACAATAATCGCGCTCTTGGCGGCGCGCGCTGTTGCAACAATGCTGGCGATTTCCGCGGCGGTGCATTCGCGCGCAAAGTCATGAATGGAAAATGCGTAGCCGGTTTTCGTGAGCGAGTCGCGCCAAATGTTTTCAAGCAACCTGCGCGGCGAGGCACTGGCCACAATCAACACGTGGCCGCGTAGGCCAAGCACTTTCATTTCCGCGCCAAGACTTTGCGTTGCATGGGCGCCTTGCGTGTATCGAAGCGGCGAGCAGAAAATGGTGTTCATGCGTTTCAGGGTACTGCGCCGCGGAGAGAATATTTTTTGCGCCGCGTGTTGTAGATGAGGCCTGGGCGGATTTAGCCATGAACGGCGCCACGCAATTGTCGATAGGATTTCCCGCGCGGTGCCGAGATATAAAATTTAAACCGCAAGAACGCAATGAAACATTTTTTATCCAGTCTTGTGAACGCCGGCGTGGTGACCATATGTACAAGTGGCGCCATGACGGCTTTAAACGCCGATCATTTTGCATTCACAACGTGGCTTCGAAATTGGTGCATTAGCTGGAGCATTGTCTTTGTCTATGTGTTTCTATTCGCGGGGCGTATTTCTAAAAAAATTCACGGGCTGTGAATGCGCACGGGGGATTGAGTTATACTTTTTCGCGCTTGGCGTTTCAGCCTGGCATAAACCAAGAAAGATTCAAATCAAATGAACAACAAAAGAACAATGTGGATGTCAGGCATGGTGATTGCGGCTTCGGTATGCGTGGCAGCGATTTTGGGTGGGGCGAATCAGCCTCCGCCACCAGCAGCGGCGGCACCAGAGAAAGAAGCCCGCGAAGCTGTGGCGCAATTTTATACAGCGCTGAACGCGTTGTTTACGGGCGACATGAAACTCATGAACGATGTCTGGTCGCATGCCGCTGATGTCACCTACATGGGCCCAGCCGGCGGATTTCAAATTGGTTGGAAAAATGTGGGCGAAGAGTTGAGTCGACAGGCTGCCATGAAGTTGGGCGGAAAGATTGAGCCATCGGATATTCACGTGATTGCTATTGGTGGTGCGGTTGCCATAGTGAGCAATTATGAGAAGGGCGAGAACCTTGATGCAACAGGAAAAAAAATTCCGGTTTCAATCCGCGCCACCACAACGTTTCGCTACGAAGGCGGCAAATGGAAAATGATTGGGCATCACACGGATTTGTTGCCGTCGCTCGCCAAGTAAATAGCAATTAATTTGAAGGAAGCGAGTAGCCGTCGGTCAACGTGGACATGAAGTTCACAAGATCAATTTCTTCTTGCTCGGTCAACCCAAGATTGCCAACTTCACCGTAGCCGTTGGTGTTTGGATTTATATTGGCAGGACGTTTTTCGCCATCGGCCAAAGGCTTGGCGCCGGTTGGATTGGTGAGCGTGAGCGGCGAAATAATTTCGGGCTTGTCCCACAGTGGCTTGCCTTTCAAATTGGCGTACGGATTGGGCAATGTGAAATCAATCACCTCACCTGGCACGGTGGTTAGATTTCTGGTGTTGTAGAAATGCACAACCTGTTTCAAACTTTTAAACAGGCCATTGTGCATGTAATTTTTTACGAACGCGGGATACGGGCGCTTGTCCGCATTGCGAATAGTGGGGGACAGAAACATTCCGTTCACGGCAAGAAAGTCGCCGCGGCCGTTACTACCAGGTCCAACATTTCCAATAGGTAAAC
>CANJIC010000199.1 GCA_947474205.1 Planctomycetaceae bacterium
ACGCCCGCCGCCGCGGCGGCTTGTTGCCACGAATGGTGAATGCGAATAATCACTCCACCAAGATCAAACACAACCCAAGAAATGTCGCGTGCGGATTGCGTTGTCACTCACAAATTCTCGTCGTCGTCATCATCTTGATCATCGTCTTCATCTTCCATGTCGGCGCTGATCTCTGGAACAGAATTCATACCCGCCGCGGCTTGCGCGCTGGCGACCTCCAACACTTCCTCTGTCACTAAAATAGGAACGGTCTTGGCGATACCAAGGGCGATGGCGTCGGAGGGACGCGAATCAATTTCAATCTCTTGGCCATCCTTGGCAATAATCAGGCGCGCGAAATACGTGCCTTGCTCCACGCGGGGAATTTCTATGCGCAGCAACTCGCCGCCAAGCGCCTCAATGGTGTTGGCTAGCAAATCATGCGTCTGCGGACGGGGAATTTCTATGCCTTTGAGACGCCGTTCAATGGCGACCGCCTCCGGCAGACCAATCACAATTGGAAATGCGCGCGTTCCGCCCACCTCGGTCAATTCAATGATTTGCATGTCCATCATTTCACGAATGAAAATTCGCGAGAGTTGCATTGGAATATTCATGGTGTTCTCCGACTCACAGTGTAGGACGCCCCAAGGTTCAAAGGGCTCGTTACCATAGTCCCCTTCATTCACACGGCAATTTGAAACACTTTCAACAACACTTTACGCACACCCTTCTATAAGGAAAATGGAATGTCATCAAAGCATCTTTTCACAAGCGAGTCAGTGTCGATGGGCCACCCGGACAAACTGGCTGACCAAATTTCGGACGCCATTCTTGACGCCATGCTTGCGCAAGATCCAAAGAGCCGCGTGGCGTGTGAAACGCTTGTGACCACAGGCTTGTGCGTTGTTGCTGGCGAAGTGACCACGACTGGTTGGGTTGATATTCCGGGCGTTGTGCGCAGCACGGTTTTAAAGGCCGGCTACGACGACGCTGACAAGGGATTTGATGGACGCAGTTGCGGCGTGAGCGTTGCGCTGGGAAAGCAAAGCCCTGACATTGCGCGCGGCGTGAACACCAAGAATTCCAAGAGCAAAAAGAAAAAGGCGCAAGGCGCCGGTGATCAAGGAATGATGTTTGGATTTGCCTGCAGCGAAACGGCGGAACTGATGCCGCTGCCAATTCAAATGGCGCATGATTTAGTGCGCCGCCAAGCCAATATCCGCGTGAAGTGCGTGATTGAAGGCTTGCGCCCCGATGCCAAGAGTCAAGTGACCGTGGAGTACGACGGACTTATTCCAACGCGCATTGATACGGTGGTTCTGTCCACGCAACACGCGCCCATGTGGAACGAGAAGCAAGATCGCCTGAAGCAAGAAGTGATTCAACACATCATCAAGCCGTCGCTTGGACGTTGGTGGAACAACAACATTCGCGTGTTTGTGAATCCAACCGGCCGCTTTGAAATTGGCGGTCCGCACGGTGATTGCGGCTTGACTGGCCGCAAAATTATCGTGGACACATATGGCGGCCGCGGTCGCCACGGTGGCGGTGCTTTCAGCGGCAAGGATCCAAGCAAGGTGGATCGCAGCGCTGCGTACATGGCGCGCCACATGGCCAAGAATATTGTCGCGGCGAAGTTGGCGAAAGTGTGTGAGGTTCAACTTTCATACGCGATTGGCGTTGCCGAACCAGTGAGCGTGCATATTGACACGCAAGGCACGGGGGAAATTGCGGACGCGCAATTGTCAAAGTTAGTTCAAAGTTTCTTTGATCTGACTCCAGCGGGCATCATCAAACATTTGGATTTGCTCAAGCCCATCTACACGCCAACCGCGGCGCACGGCCACTTTGGCCGCAAGCCTGGCGAAGGCGGCAAGGGAACGTTCACCTGGGAAAAGACCGAGGACGCCCCCGCTCTTGCCAAAGCCGCGCAACGATTGCGGTCCAAGCGTTGATGTGTTTGCGGATTTTTTCACGCGCGCGGCGCGCTTGCAATGTGCTTGAGAAATTCAAGCATGTGAGTGCGAAATGCCCGCATGTGATTCAGCGGCGTATCGAGTCTGTCCCTGTGTTTGATATTTTTGTGGCGCGCGCGCTGATTCAATTTCACATCAAAGTGGGTCGCGCGTGAATCCGGGACGAGCCGCCGCATATGAACGGATTGCGTTGTGCGCGCGCGAGTGGCCGCGCTTTGACTTTAAAGTTGACGCGGCGCAGGACAGCACCATTGAGCCGCGCGACCGCGCGCTGGGTCGCACCATTGAATTGCAAGTTGTTCGCCGCTGGCTCACGCTGCAAGCGGTGATCGCGCCGCTACTTGATCGGCCGTGGCACACCATTCAACCCTCAATGCAAGCGGCGTTAATGGGCGGCGCGGCGCAATTGCTTTTAATGGACCGCGTGCCCGACCACGCGGTGCTGGATGAAACAGTGGAGTGGGCCAAGACCGCGGTGCGCGTTGGCGCCGGCGGAATGGTGAACGCCATTTTGCGCAAGATTGCCGCGCTGCGCGTGGAGAAATTATCCGCGCAGGCCTTTGCGAAATTTCAAACGCCGGAACGCTTCCACCTTCCACTTGAAGATGGCGGCGCGTGGAGTTTGTCCGAGGATGTGTTCGCTAGTTCCGCGCCCGAGCGTTTATCGCAGCAATCAAGCCATCCGATCGATGTGGTCTTGCGCTGGACCAATCGAATGAGCGTGAAAGACGCGCGGCGAATTTGTTTTCATGGACTCACGGATCCGCCGCTTGTTCTGTATGGACTTCCAGCCGACGAACCGGAAACCACGGCGCACGGCGCGCCGGGTGCGCGTATTTGGAATGGCTCGCACGCAGCGCTGCTTGCGGCGCTGGAAAAACATCCGTTGGCGCGCGTGCAAGATGTTGGCAGCGCGTTGGCGGTTTCGCTTTTAGAAGTGTCGGCGCCCAAAATTATTGTTGACGCGTGCGCGGGCCGTGGCACCAAGACATTGCAGTTGGCCGCGAAATATCCTGGCGCGCAAATTATCGCCAGCGATCCGGATCTTGAAAGACGCACTTCACTTGCTGATGCCGCGCGCCGCGCTGGCTTGGCTGGCTTGAACAATATTCAAGTGGTCACGCCGCAAGACATTGGAAAGTGGTTTGGCAAAGCCGACGTGCTGCTGCTTGATGTGCCCTGCTCCAACAGCGGCGTGTTCGCGCGCAGACCCGAGGCGAAATATCGCTTTGACTTGAAGATGATGGATCGCCTGATTGTGCTGCAGCGAAAAATTGTGGACGACCACCGACCGTTGCTGGCTGAACATGGAACGCTGCTGTACGCCACATGCAGTCTGGAGCAAGAGGAGAATGAGCGCATGGCCACTTGGATTTCGCAGCGAATCAAGGCTCCAATGCGCCGCAGTGAGCGCAACATTCCCCAAGGATTGCCTGGGGAAACCCCCACAATGTGGCAGGATGGGGCTTTCGCGGCAATCTTCACAAATCATCAATAATTGTTGACCGAAAATGGCTTGCTCTTGGTAGCATTGACGAAATCGCCAGAATTTCCCATGAACGTACTTGAAGTTTTAAATATTGATTGCGTCAAAGTTCCATTGGTTGCCCACGACAAGCGTGGAGTGATTGGCGAGTTGGTGGACGCCCTGGCCGCATCTGGCGCCGTGGCTGACGCCGAAGCCGTGAAACAAATTGTTTGGCAACGTGAGGCGCAACGCTCAACTGGTATTGGCGAGGGCCTTGCGCTACCCCACGGAAAAAGTTCGGCGGTGAAACGAATTGCCATGGCTATTGGCAAGCCGGCGCAACCAATGGAATATGAATCGATCGACAAGAAGCCGGTGCGCTTGATTGTGCTGCTGGTGAGTCCGCCCGAAGCGGTGTCGGAACATATCCAAGCGCTAGGAAGAGTGAGCCGCTTGATGACCAATCCGGAGTTCCGTGAAAAATTATATTCGTCTCAAAGCGCCGACGCGCTGTACAGTTTGTTTCGCAAAGCTGAAACCGCGGAGTGACGCATGGCGCGTGACTACTATGAAATTCTTGGGGTTGCGCGCGACGCGACGGCGGATCAAATTCGCAGCGCGCATAGAAAGTTGGCGCGAAAATATCATCCTGATTTGAACAAGGCGGCCAACGCCGC
>CANJIC010000200.1 GCA_947474205.1 Planctomycetaceae bacterium
AAGTTGTTTGACATTTTCGATGTGTGGTTCGAGGCTGGTTCAAGTTGGCATTCGGTCATGCAGGAACGCGGCCAAGGAGTTCCAGCCGAGTTGTATTTGGAAGGCAGCGATCAACACCGCGGCTGGTTCCAACTGTCGCTACTTTTGTCGCTGGCCTCCACGGGTCAGCCGCCATTTCGCCGCCTTGTCACCCACGGATTTGTGGTGGACAAAGAGGGCAAAAAGATGAGCAAAAGCCTTGGAAACACCATTGATGTGGAGAATATTCTGAAGGAATTTGGTGCCGATGTGTGCCGTTGGTGGGTGAGCGGACTTGCGTATGAAACCGACATTCGCATGGACCTTGAGTTTCTTAAGACAGCGGGCGAGGCCTATCGCAAAGTGCGCAACACGATTCGTTTCTTATTGAGCAATCTTGGCGATCTTCCAGCCGCAACGGATTGGCGCGGCGCATGCAAGAGCGTTGAACCTGAATCGATCGACGGTTGGATGCTTGGCGAATTGTCGCGCTTGGAAAAAATTGTTCGCGAGGCGTATGCGCGCTTTGATTTCCGCGCCGCGCACTTGGCGCTGTACGCGTTCTGCAATGAAACGCTTTCATCCATGTACTGCGTGGCGGTGAAGGATCGCTTGTATTGCGATCGACCAGATTCGCACAGACGCCGCCGCTCACAAATTTCCATGCGCGCGTGCGCTGAAACGCTTTCCCGATTGCTAGCGCCAATCATGGCGCACACGGCCGACGAGATCTATCGCACCATGAACGCTGGCGAAGTGTCGGTACATGAGCAAACCTATTTGAACATTGACTACCAAGCCCACGCGGATTGGTCCAAGGTCATGGACGCGCGCGCCGCGGCCTTGAAGGCGCTTGAGGAAGCCAAGGCGAGCGGCGTGGAAAATACGCTTGACGCCGGCTTGGTCGTGCCCGACGCCGACGGCACTTTGAGCAAATTTGCCCATGATTTTGCTGATATATGCGGCGTGTCGCGCGCCAAGTTTGATCAGGCCGCCAGCGCGGTGCGTGTGATTGATCTACGCGAGGCGCCACGCTGTGAGCGCAGTCGCCGCCGCGATGAAAGCGTGGCCATGAGAAGCGATGGCGGACTTTTAAGCGATCGTGACTTTGACGCGGTGAGCGCGTTCAAGGCGTTGCATCCAGTTGCATAAATGCGCACGCGTGGAAATACAGGATTACGTACAAGTTTGATTTACAAAGGCGCAGATGCGCACGCCACTAAAAAGGTTTAAACAATTCTTTCACAAGGACCCACTATGAGCGAGCCACTACCAGCCATTGCCTACGACTTGTTCTCAAAAATTGATTTGCGCGTGGCCACTGTGCTGTCCGCCGAGGCGCACCCCAACGCCGATAAATTATTAAAGTTAAAACTGGACGACGGCACGCCCGAAGGCAGGCAAGTGTGCGCGGGCGTGCGCGCGTGGTACGACCCCGCGACGCTGGTTGGAAAGCAAGTTGTGATTGTGGCCAACTTGGAGCCACGCATGTTGCGCGGTGAAGTGAGCGCCGGAATGATTCTTGCCGCGAGCGACCTGAAAGCCGAAGCCGTGATTGGCGCAGACGGCAAGCCTGGCCCCGAAGCACGCGACGTGGTCTTTCTCAGCGTTGACAAGCCCGTGAAGGCTGGCTCCAAAGTTAGCTAAATCGCAGGCAAATTACTTGAAATTGGATTGCTCAGCACGGGCCTTGACGCGTGGAATGTGTCAAGGCAAACATGGGGCGTACGCTCATAAATCAACCTTGTGATTTTGAACGCTGTCGATTTAACCAACAGGATCAAGCGGCGGGGTGGGATCGCTGACATCCGTCGGCTCGTTTGATACTTTGGTTTGTTTGAATTTGTTGCGCTCAGATATGACCTTGAATGAAAATTCATCCACTAATTTAATTTTATCAGAGTCGTCGGATAGGGCGCTGCGGAAGCGTTGATTGCCTGAGAGGCCGTTGAAATCTTCGGCGTACATTGGCAGCACTTCACGGACATGCACAGCCAACAGCGCTAGCTTTTCCGGTGAAGCAATCACAAATGTTCGCGCCGCATCGGACGAATTGGCAAACTCGCTTTGTGGAATGGCAAGGGATCGTTTTACAATTTCATTCACCACGGCGGCGTCCTCACCAAGTCCAGAAATTGCGGTTGGCATTTTCATGCCGTACTGAACAAACTTCATGTCTGCGGCGCGAATTTGTGGAACGAAATTCACCTTGGTGTTGTATTCCTGCGCCAAGGCTTCCAAGCCCTTCTGTTGGGCGGTGGCATCAATCGCCGCAATGTTGCTTTCTAACACGGCAAAACGAAGCAGTTTCTGCTCATCGTCGGTGGCCTTCTTGCCCACTTCTTCGGCGTTGACCGCGGCATGCGCGGGCATGGCTTGCAGAACACGGAATGCGTAAAGGTCTGATGTTAACGGCGCATGATTTGCGGCAGATTGATTTAGATCATTCTTGGATTGCGATGGATCCGGCGCGCGTAATGGAGGACCAATCACGCCAACTTGCAGCACGCCTCGGGTCTCGCTTGGATTTAATTCCTTGGTCATGGAAACGACTTGGCCAAATGGAGTTGGTTGCGTTCCAAATCGATCGCTTGTGGCCGCGCCTAATCCAATCATGCTTGCGAGATCACTTACCGGTGTTGGGCCAACAGTTTCAACTTGCGGAGTGCTCACGCCAAATTGTTTCGCGACATCTGTCGCCAATGCTGGAAGTCCTGGAAGGGATTTCCAATCGACAGGTAATTTTGCGTAGATGCCATCTTTTGGCATTGTTCGCGTGAACAATTGCGACTGGTCTGCGATGAATTTCACAATTTCATTCAGGCGATCCGAAGTGAGTTGATTCAGCACTTGGGTTCGCACTTGATCTTTGAATGCGTCAAAGTTTGGATCGACTTCGCCAATTTTTGAGCCAAATGAAGTGGGATTGCGCAAGAATGCTTTGCGCAACTCAACATTGGAAAGTCGCGGGTCATTGGCAAGTTGATCGCGAACTTGAAGCGCGGGAATGACAAACCATTCCAATTGCACCATTTCAGGCTGGCGATAGCCAACTCCGTGTGGACCTTTTCCTGGTTCCTTGTCCGCGTTTTCCTTGACTAGTTTTTCAACTTGCTCCGGCGTTGGTTGTGGATCATTTGTTGGAAGCGGCATGTCGGCGGAGATCACAACCACATCGGCGCTTAAACCAGTGAGTGCATTTTGCGCCGAGGACTTCAACCTGGTTTCGCTCATCCGCGGAGAACTTCCCGCCAAATTCAACATGCGCGCCACGCCTGAAAGTTCCGCGAGTGTTTCATAGACCATGGGTGGTTGGCTGCCACCCGCGCGGCAGAGTTCGCTGAGCAAGTACATGGATTGCTGCGACATGGTTTCGCCAGGCTTGGCTTCGCCGCCCGCGATTTTTTGCATCAAGTTTTTTCCATCGGACGCGCCGCCAACAAGTCCCGCTTGTTTGGCTTCGCGCACCAGCAAGTACCACTGTGCAGGATTTCCTTTTATGCCAAGTTCCTTGGACATTGGCAGCTGCAACACATCCAACATTTTAATTTGACGCGTGAGTTTCTGTTGCTCGGTCAGCGTAATCTTTTCGCCATTTCCAACCGTTGCCCACACCGCGTTGTTGGCCGCCGATTGCTTGGAAAGTTGCTGAATTGCGCTTGGAACAAGCCAAGTCAGCATGAGCGTCACACTGAAGAACGCGAACAAAGCCTTGTTATATTTTCGCAGAAACTTCAGCATGTGATTTCTCCAAGCAGGATGGGGCGGAAATGAAAGAACCTCCGAGCCTTTCGTAGCCAAAGCGGCAACCAAAGACCCGAAGGTTCAACTATTAGCGATAAAACTCAATGATCAAATTCGTGTTGACATCAAATGGAATCTGATCGGAAGTTGGAAGGCTTGTGACCTTCGCGGACAACTGAGCAGGATTCACTTCAAGCCAACCTGGCACATTGTGACTGGACATGCTTTCCATGTTCTCGCGAACAAGTTTGTGCGTGCCTTCTCGCATTGTGATTTCGTGACCAATTTCAACCAGATAACTTGGACGATCAACCTTCTCGCCGTTCAC
>CANJIC010000201.1 GCA_947474205.1 Planctomycetaceae bacterium
CCCATGTAGTTTAAAACTTCATAAACCATATCGCGGCACACTGGACCAGAGATCGAACCGCCGTAATGTCCCTTAGATTTATCCGGATCATCAAGCACAACCAAACACACAATCCGCGGATTCTCAAACGGCGCTCCCGCGATAAACGAACTGACATAGCGATCCTCAAAGTAGCCCTTGCCTTGACCCTTTGGTTTTGGCAACTGCGCGGTGCCGGACTTGCCAAACATTCGGTACAACTCGCTCTGCGCTTTGCGACCAGTTCCTTCAATCATCACGCCTTCCATTGCGTCACGCGCCGTCAACGCAATCGCTTCTGGCATGACGCGCTTGCATGGAATTGAATATTGATTGTCCTCGCCTTGGGCGCCAAGGGACAACCGCGCGGGCACCATGGTTCCATCCCTACAAAATGCGGAGAACGCTTGCACCATTTGAATTGGCGTGACACCAATTTCGTGTCCCATGCACACGCTGGTTTGCGTATACACCGACCATTTTTTAGCCGTGGTCACCAAGCCTTCGCTCTCGCCAGGAATTCCAACGCCGCTCTTTTTTCCAAATCCAAATCGTTGCACCATGTCCTGCATTTGGCTGGACTTCATCCGTTCCGCCGCCGCAGCCATTCCGCCATTCAGCGACTTCACTAAAACTTTTTTCCATGTCACCGGCCCTGGATATTTCACATCGCGAATCACGCGGCCAAACTTGGTGACATACGGTCCGTTTGGCAAATGCACAATGGTTTCAGGCTTGAATACGCCAAGTTCAGTGGCGGTTGCCCACACAAATGGCTTGAATGTGGAACCGGGCTCATACGGGTCCGTCACGTTTCTGTTTCGTCCAAGCGACGCATGAATTGCGCGCGATGGATCGGTGGTCACTTCCTTCCATCCCTTGCGCGGGTGCAGTACGTCCGCCATGGCAAGAATGTCGCCGGTCTGCACATCCATAATCACCGCGCGTCCTCCACCCGCGTTCCATTTTTTCACGCCGTCCTGCAAAAGCCTCTCCGCAATTTCTTGCGCCACCAGATCAATCGACAAGCGAACATCAACGCCATCGCGTGGCGGTTGATAATCATTTCCTTCTATCCACAATGGTTGCCGTTTGACGTCGCGTAAAAAAACCAATTGTCCATCGTTGCCGCGCACCTGGACATTGTGTTGCAACTCCGCGCCGGCTTGACCGCTTTGCTCAAGACCAACACGGCCAATCACCATGCCCGCCAAATCGCCTGATGGATATTCACGAATAGGCCTAGACTCAATTCCAATTCCCGGAATGTCCATCGCGCGCAAGGCGTCAACTTGCTCCGGCGTCAACATGTCCGCAAGTTTCACATATCGATCGTCAGCGTTCTTGCGTAAAAGAATTTCAATTGATTTCGGCGGCACCCCAAGCGTGCTGCCAATCGCATTGGCCGCGTCCTTGAATGGATCTCCTACAGCGAGTGAGTCTGGCTCTTGCGCATTTCCTTTTCTAATTTTCTCCCAGCCGCGATCCCAAATCATGGCGGGATCCGCGAACAATCGGCGCCCCATTAAACTCGCGGCCAGTACGCGGCCGCGTCGGTCAATGATCTGTCCACGCGAAGCGGGTTCTGGCGCGGTGCTTTGATGAACGCCCGCGGCATCAATAAGACGCTGATCGACGCTGGTTTTCAACCAAGCCACTCTCACCGAAATGCCCATCAACACGGTGGATGTTGTCAAAATAAGCACATGACTCCACGCACGAATGCGGCTTGATTGAGCTTCTGAAATCTGTGTATATGAAATGTTATTCATCCGCCAAATGCCACCGGAATTGCGTCCGCATCTTTGACGCCAGGCTTGGTTGCTAAACGGGGTTGAGTGGGCGGCGTGACGGCGTCTAGCCTGTGAGGAATTGGCGTCCACTGAATCTTCATTGCATTCAACGCCAAGCGAATCGCATCTGGCCTCACTTTGCACGCAAGCTCCGCCCGACATCTCATTAAATCACGTTGTTGTTCTATCAATCTCCAATGCGTCCTGGACATCTTCGCAGCCACTTCATAGCGCTTCTGTCGCGTCGCCAACAAGGCGGTCGCCATGATTCCAAGACCAAGCAATATTGCAATTACTTTTCCAAACATAGTTCGATCCTTGAACTTAGTTGGATTGAGGAAGCTTGATGTTCATGCCGGGAGCAAGCTCCGCGGGATTGGAAATAAGCGATGCATTCACCGCCGCAATTTCTTTCCACTTGCTTGATTTCCCCAATTTATTTTTAGCGATGGAGCCAAGCGTGTCCCCTTTTTGCACAACATACATGTCGCTTGTTGTGATTGGCGACATCGCAATTGGAGTCATATCGGCGGAGGCGAGCAGTGGCACTTCCGGATTTGATTTTGCGACACCGATTGCATTCGTCAGCGTCAACGCGTTGTCCTGTTCTTGTGGAGTCACACTCACCCGCGTGCTCTTTGTGGTGGAAGCAAGCACGGCACCCTGACGAAGTTGCTCAATGGGCGGCAACCGAAGGGTTACGCCCTTACGCAACTTCGCTGCGTCTGGCAGGGTTTTCTTGTTGTATTGCGCAAGTTCCTTCCAAAGCGATCCATCGCCATAGGTCTTGGCGCAAATGGAAAACAATGTTTCGCCCTCCGCAATCGGATGCAATTGAACTCCAGGCTCGCCCTCTTGCACTTTACCTGCATTTGATTTTTCAACCACGGCAATCACTTTGTTCGGAGCAACACGAGGTGCGTTTCCAATAGGCTGAGGACTTGGATTTGAAACGATAGTGTCAGACACCAAACGTTGCGGAGTGGATGCGGTCTGAACATCTTTAGGTGTCGTTGTCGCCATAGACTCGGCTGGTTGCAACGCGGGAACTCCCGCTATTGGTGGTACCGCCGCAATGGAGACCGGCTGCGTAACACGCCCCCTGCCTGGATCGCTTCTCACAAGATCCGGCGGACCCTGTCGCTGAGCGGTACTGAAGTGATCGCTCACTAAAATGCCGACAAAAAGAAGCAAGCCGAAACCAACAACCATCGCTAATTTATGTTCTCGTGTCATTTCGCATCCTTGCGTTGTGGCAATCTTGATTTTCGAATTCTTGAAAGCCCATTGTCCATGTGCAAACTTTTATCAACACCTTCAACACCGTGGATCAGATCTCCGTCCGATCTTCAAACTTCATCGAACATCTTATATACCAACAATCCGAACCGTTCGAAGCTTGGCGGAGCGTGATCTGGGGTTCTCGCCACATTCCACTTCGCTGGCAACCAACGGCTTTCTCCCAATGCGGGTCACCCATCCTTGGCGTTCCCAATCGGTGAAAGCTCGCTTTATCAATCGGTCTTCTAGGCTGTGGAACGCCAAAATTGCTATGCGGGCATTTTTGGACAAACAGTTATTCGGTATGACTGGACTAGCCTCTTCAACCGGCACACCATGTCGATGGCGCGGCGAGCCTGTCGTGGAGGTGGCTTGGGGCGTGAAAGTCTGTCCTGGCAATGGCCAAAAACTGGCAATTTCCTGCTGAATAACGCTTAAAAGCGTTTCCAACGACTCCAACTCTTTGTTCACCGCAATACGCAGCGCCATAAATGTCCTTGTCGCCGGGTGCATGCGGCTTTGGCGCGCCTTGACCCCGTAGGCCGACACCACGGCCTTGGCCAAATCGGTGGTGGTCTTCAACAACCCAAGATCGCGAACATACATAATTCGCCTAGCGATACGCCTGGAAAATGGGTCTTCGCCAAGTTGAAATATCAAATCAGCTAATTCCGCCTCGCTTACACGCGCCAACAACGCCTGGGCGCTTTCACCCTTGCTTTGATCAAGGCGCATATCAAGCGGTCCAGTTGCGGCAAATGAAAATCCGCGCGCGGCATCACTCATTTGATTGCTGGCAAACCCCAGATCCGCAAGAAACGCATCGGCGCAAAGTGCGTTGGCGCGCAACACTTGCGCCACGGTTGAAAAATTATCGTTCACCGCAATCACGCGCGGGGCATGTGGCAATGCGCGAATTCTTGCGCTGGCAAATGCGAGATTGTTTTCATCAAGATCCAGCAGAAGCAAAGTTCCCCC
>CANJIC010000202.1 GCA_947474205.1 Planctomycetaceae bacterium
GCGGGCATCATGTCCTCGCGCGTGGTGCCTGGATACGTTGTGCTTTCAAGAACAATCAGTTGTCCCTTGCGCAGCGTTTTTCCAATGGCGTCCGCTGTTTGCAAGATGTAAGAAATGTCCGGCTCTTGATGGCGGCCAAGCGGAGTTGGAACGCACACCAGAATGACATCGCACTCGCCCAAGCGCGCGAAATCCGTAGTGGCTTCAAAGCGCTTGCTGTCGCGCAGCGAAGTCACCATGTCGCTGCCTAAATGCTTGAGATAGTTGCGGCCTTCGCGAATAGCCTTTGGCTTTTCTTCGTCAACATCAAAACCCATGACAGGCAGACCGCCCTGATGCAGCGCGTGCGCCAGTGGCAAGCCGACATATCCCAAACCAATCACGCCCACGCGCGCTTGATTGGTTTCAATTTTTGTCTTCAGGGTTTTGTACGCGTCGCTGGAAGTTGCCACTGTCATTTGATCTCCTTGTCACTGCCGAAATTGGCAATGAGTAGGCGACAAATATAATGGATTGGCGTGCTCGGTGGCGGGGTACATTTTCGCCACTGACCATTTGAAATTGGCGTGGCAACCGGCGCACATTCTTCACCGAATCAAAACATGTCCTTTAAAAACAACCGCCACCGTCAATTGACGGTGGCAGCCCTCGCCCATCCAAACTTTTAGTGACGAGGGCAAATACAAGACCCCGATACACACGCAGTATGCGCCAAATTCACAAATTTGCAAGTGAAATGTTCAACTTCATCGCACATTTTGTATGTTTCCCCCCCCGCCGCAACGGCTTGCCTTGATTGAAGCACGCATGCAATTAAGCCCCAATTACCGCCGCTAATCGCCCACTTCGTGCTCCATCGCGGCGATAACTAAAGAAAAGTTCTGGATTTTGATAGGTGCAAGCCCCTGAATTTTCAATATGTTCGGTTGCAACACCTACTCCGCGCGCTTGATGACTAATGGCTGCGGGCAAATCGCCCAGCCACTTTTCCTGACAATTGGGATCGGGAATGACGCAAGAGCCAAGACCGTGTTGCTGAAATTCAAGCGCAACAGATTCGCCAATTTGAAAGGTCGCTTGTTGAATGCAAGGACCAATCGCAATGCGCACATCGCGCATGTGCGTGCCGCGCGCGACAAATCCGCGTAGGGTCGCTGGAATAATTTCACACACCACTCCGCGCCAACCAGCATGCACCGCGGCCACAACGCGCGTATGAACATCCGCGATCAGAACTGGAACACAATCGGCGACACGAATGGCTAGCGCGTGGCGCGCGTCGCCAGTAAGAACGGCGTCGCCCTGCACAAATGGCGGCGCGTTACGAATCATGTCGGGTTGGCGATCCGCTTGCAACACGGCGCAACCATGCACTTGCGCGGCGCGCACAAGTTGTCTTTCATCCATGGCGCAAGCCTGCAACAAGCGCCGCCAATTTTCATTCACACGCTCCCACTTATCTGGTTCACCAGGCGCGTCGGCAATTCCCAAATTCAAACTGTCAAATGGTGTCGGACTGACACCGCCAATGCGCGTGCTGAACGCGTGCGCAAATCCCGCGGCATGCAACAGTGGCGAGCGCAACCACGCAACGCCGTTGGTGGATTCAACCAACCATGAGTCAAATTGAGTTGGCAACGATTTGCCTTGTGCCGCAAAGTTCATAAAGAAGCCGCCACGAATATTGAGCGCCACCGCTGCGTGTAACTTTCTTTCATACAAAGAATGCCGCGTCAGCTTTGAAGTATTTCATAAGTTCGCCGCCGTGGTGGCTTCATACATTTCTATCTATTGCCGCTCACAAACCCAACCGCTTCTTCTTGGCTTCAAACTCCGCTTGCTCGCGCTTGTTGGTGGTGTTAATTGGCGCGCCATTCTTAATGGACTCAATTTCAAGGCGCGTTAAATGCATCGCCTCCATTTCATAATCCTGAAACGCCTCGCAACTATTTGGAACCAGCGGCTTGATCAAATCAAACATGCCACGCGCGTAATCCTGAATTTCCTGCTGCGCGTGAGAGTCCATGCGCAGCGAAAGAAATCGCAGCGTGTTGTGCAAGTCGCACTTCCAATACCACTCGGTGTACACGCTCACTGGAAGCGCCGCGCGCGCCAACTCACGGGCCACGCCCTTCTCTGTCAATTGCAAATACTCCTGGTAGTTCGCCTCGGCGCGCTCCAACAAACCAAGAAATGACTCGGCGGTGCCCGCGTCAATTGGCTCATCGCCACCTTGGCGATTTAGCGAACTTTGCTTGCGCACATTCTCCAAGGACGGTCTGTAAAAACGATCCGGCACAATGGAGTAACGGGCTGAGTATTCATTCACATTCGCCGTGCGATGGCGAATCCATTGACGCGCCACAAACATGGGCATGGCTACATGAAATTTAAACTCCACCATTTCCAGCGGAGTGGTGTGGCGATGACGAAGCAAGTAGCGCACCAACGTGCGGTCCTCGCTGACTTGCTTTGTTCCATCGCCGTAACTCACGCGCGCGGCTTGAACAATTGCGGCGTCGGCGGTTTGTCCAACCGGCGCAAGGCGCGGCATGACATCCACAAGCGCAATGAATCCATGTTGATGTACCGGAATTTCCCAACGCGAGCAACCATCCATCAGGTCGCGCATGGGCGTCTCTGGTTGCACACGGCGAATATTGGAATCCGTTTTGGGAACGCTGTTTGTTGGAACAACCATTCTTTGATTATGCGATGAAACCGTCCGCCGTAGGCGCTTGAATTGCCCCGCATTTTGAATTTTTTTGGAGCCGCGCGCTTTCGCGGCTCATTGAATTTCAATATTTGTATCTGAAATCATTATCAGAAATCAAACCCGTCCACCCGCGCAACTTCATTTACTGGGCGGCCGTGGCGGAGGCGTGATTCCAATTTTGAAGCCAGCCATTCACCTGCTCAATCGTTCCCAAGCCAGATGGCCGACCACGCACTTGCAGAACGGGGGTTAAATTTCCAGTTGGTGGCCAAATCACTTCAATGCGTCCCGCGACGGCGGCGGCGATTTCCGCAGGACCCCCATTCGCCTGCGCGGCTTCTTGTGTGGCGGGCCATTCGCCCGCGCGCCGTGGCGCGGTCAAGCATTGCGCGTGCGCGGAAATGAAATTCACAAACGCCTCTTGCGAAGTTGGCATGGCGTTGTTGGCCACGGAGTAACTCATGATGGCCCAGGACACAGATCGAAGTTGAGTGTCTGTCTGCTTTGCCTCGTCACGCACATTGCGCGTGACGAACCAGCCAAAATAAAACGCGGTGATGGAGAACGAAACAAAGATCACCGCAAACCATCTGCGAAACAAAATTTGCTTTTTCATTTGCTCCGCCGTCAGCGCGGGTTCGACGTAATCGACATCCGTGTTCAAAGGAGTCAAGTTCGCATACCTTGCATTTGCACAAGCGTTCGCTTGCGCCGCGGATCGGCCTCTGGCACCGCGCTTAACAACGCCCTCGTGTACGGATGTTTAGGATTGTGAATCACCTCATCGCGCGGACCCTCCTCCACAATCTTGCCGTCATACATCACCGCAATTCGGTTACAAATGTGGTGAATCACCGCCATGTCGTGGCTGATGAACAAATAGGACAACTGAAATTCGTCCTGCAAATCCTTGAGCAAATTCAATATCTGGCTTTGAATGCTGACATCAAGCGCGCTGGTTGGCTCGTCGCACACGATCAACGCCGGGTTCAAGGCAAGCGCACGGGCAATGCCAATACGTTGGCGCTGACCACCGCTGAACTCATGCGGATATCGATCGGCCGCGGCGCGCCACAGACCGCAGCGCTCCAACAATTGCTCAACACGCTCGCGCAATTCGTCGCCGCTGGCAAGACCATGCACTTCAATCGGCTCTCCCACAATGCGACCCACACGCATGCGCGGATTTAAACTTCCACCTGGATCCTGAAAAATAATTTGCATCTTGCGCCGCGCCGCGCGCAGCTGGGTGGAGTTCATGGCAAAAATATCTTTGCCTTCAAACAAGGCTTGTCCACCAGTGTGGTCCGCCAAGCGCAACAAGGTGCGTCCAACCGTGGTCTTGCCGCAACC
>CANJIC010000203.1 GCA_947474205.1 Planctomycetaceae bacterium
AGCGCGTGTCGCCGCGCGTGCTGAGCACTTGAAAGGCGTCGCCCAATGTTGGATTGGCGGCGTCCATGCTCTCAATGCGCAAAATGGAAATATCAAATGTGCCGCCGCCTAAGTCGTACACGGCCACGGTTTCGCCGCTGTTGTTGGCGGCGGTTTGGCTTGTGTTGGGCGCATGTGTGGCGGCGTCATGACCCGCTGCTTTTTTGTTTGGCGATGTATTTTTATTTCCATGTCCAATGCCGTAGGCCAGTGCGGCGGCGGTTGGCTCGTTCACAATGCGCTCAACGGTTAAACCGCACAAACGCGCGGCGTCGCGGGTGGCTTGACGTTGCGCATCGTCAAAATACGCGGGCACGGTAATGACGGCGCGCGTGACGTGCGTGTTCAAGCGCGCTTCTGCAATGCGGCGAAGTTCACCCAGCACAGCGGCGGCCACTTCTTGCGGCGTGATCGCCGCGCCGCGCACATTGAAAGCCGCAAGTCCGCGCGGACCTTGCATGAGTTGCGTTGACATGTCGGCGGCCATGGCCACGCTTTCGGCAAAGCCGCGGCCCATGAAACGTTTGGCGCTTGCAATGGTGGCGTCGGCAAATTGCGCGGCTTCATTCTTGGCTTGCCAACCCACGATGGATTTCTCGCCGTGCAGAAATCGCACCACGCTTGGAAGCAGCGCGCGCCCCTGCTCATCAAGCAAGACGCGTGGACCCGCTTCATCGCAGATTGCAACAAGCGAATGCGTTGTGCCAAGATCAATTCCAACAATGGGCGACATGGTCGACATAGTCAAGGCTAGGTCCGCGGTGTTGTTGAAGATGACGGCGGAGCGGTTGGCGCGACTGATGGTGCGACTGATGGCGCGACTGATGGCGCGACTGATGGCGCGACTGATGGCGCAACTAATGGCGCGACTGATGGCGCAACTGATGGCGCGACTGTTGGTGCAACTGTTGGCGCGACTGATGGCGCGACTGTTGGCGCTGTTGTTGCTGGCACCGCAGCACTTTTTGGCTTCTCGGTGGCCTCCGGAAGTTTTTGCAACGTGCTTTGAAAGCGCTGCTGCGTCAGGCTTTTCATGTAGGCGACCACTTTGTCGGTCTCCGGAGTGCTGCCGCGAATTGCAAAGTTGCGCTCGCTACCGCCGTGTTGTTGATACTTCACCACAAATACCGGCTCAGTCTTGTCATCACCCGTTTCCTTGGGGACCGTTTGAATCCACGACAAAGAATTCACCAACACTACAAATTCCTTGGCTTGCTCTGGCGTGAGCGCGTTCTCCCACGTGGTGTAGTCATTCATGGCGCTCATGCCGCCGCCATATTGAATTTCACCCGTGGGCGTGATCCGAAAAAGTTCGTAGCGTTGCTGGCTGGGAAATTTCACGGCGATTTGAAAGCGCCAGCCAGCAACTGGCGAAGTATCCATGGCCAAACTGTTGGTGGCGCAACTTTGCAGCAGCGCGCACAGAAAGAATGCGCACGGAAAAAATATTCGTAAGACCAACCTGCGCTGGTGAAGAGGCCGCGCGTAAAGTTGGTCGCGGTTCAAGGCGCGAAATACCGACACGCCCCAGCCACACGCCTGCAAAATCCAAGTTGCACTTGCGCATGCAAGAATCATGGCGTTGGTTCTTTCATGAATACATTTTTCCATACGTTTCTCGATCACTTTGCGGGCGGCTTGAACCACGCGTATGGATCAGGACCAAAGTCATAGCGAATTGGAAGATCCGCATTCACTTTCAAATCCGTGGCAAATGCCGCTTGCGCCAACACTTTAACCCACACCTCGCTCGCGGGATCAGGTTGCGCGGTGCCTTCAAATCGCCTGACAAACGTCCAGCGATCATTGCTAGCGGCAAACGTCATGATGTAAACAATTTCATTGGGCTGCGCCTCCACCAAATATGGATTGGCATCAAAGTCAGCCAACGCGGGATCGGCGAATCCAAGTTTCTTGGCCACATCCCACATCTCAAAAAGTTGCCGCTGATACAACACGCGCGCCACGCCAGGACGCACGCGCGTGTTCACGCTGGGACCAAAGTCCGCCAGCAATGTGCCATCTGGAAAAACAATCATCTTTCCTGGCTGCATCCACGCCTCGGTGCGAAAAGGAACTTGATCACCTTTGAGAATGGTCACATCAAATGTCAAATGAGTTGGCGTGGCCAGCGGATCGGGCGCGGGCGCCGCGCAACCAGACGCCAACGCGCCGTGAAGAAGAAGTGTGGCCAACAATGCAAGCGCTGCTTTCACAACGGCAGCGTACCAAGACGGCGTTCGCTACTCTTTGAACCATGCGTACAAGTGTGAGATGGATCAACGATTATTTGGATAGACCCGCGAGCGCAGAGGAACAAGCCGACGCGCTGACCGCTGTGGGTTTGAATTTTGATGGGCGCGAAACATTGCCCGACGGCGCCATTTGGCAGGAGATTGAAACCACCAGCAATCGCGGCGATTGCCTCTGTCATTTTGGTCTGGCGCGCGAACTGGCCGCCAAGACACAGCGCGTTCTGATTGCGCCGCAAAGTTCCCGTGGCGGCGGCGCGAATAAGAATGCTTCAAGCTTGAGCAACGCCGCTGCGCAGAATTGCGCGGACTTCATCCGTGTTTCCAACGACGATCACCAAGCGTGTCCGCGCTACAGCGCGCGCGTGATTCGCGGAGTGAAAGTTGGTCCAAGTCCAGAGTGGCTGCAAGAGCGCCTGCGCGATGTGGGACAAATTCCGCGCAACAACATTGTGGACTGCACCAACTTTGTGCTGCTTGAATTGGGCCAGCCCACGCATGTGTTTGATTTGTCAACGCTGCGCGGCGGGCAGATTCATGTTCGCCGCGCGCGCGCCAAGGAAATGTTTCTGCCGCTTGGCGATCAAGCCGTCGCCATTGAATTGTCCCCCGCCGATCTTGTCATTGCGGACGGTGAGAAACCCGTCGCGCTTGCGGGCGTGAAGGGCGGCGCGCTGAGCGCGGTGCGCGAGAGCACCACCGACATTGTGCTTGAGGCCGCAACATTCAATCCAATGCAAGTGCGCGCTAGCAGTCGCCGCCATAAAATTGTCAGCGATTCCAGCAAGCGCTTTGAGCGCGGCGTGCATGCGGCTTCGATTGATGGTGCGGCGGCGCGCCTGGCGGATTTAATCATGCAGACAGCTGGTGGAACATTGTGCGACGGCGTGGTCGAGGCCGGCGCGGCGATTGCCCCGTTGAAGAAAGTGCGCATGCGCTGCGATCGTTGCCGCAAGGTTTTGGGCGCGGACATTTCCAATCAAGAGATGCTGCACACGCTGCAAACGCTTGGATTTTCCCCACAATTGCAAGGTGACCTGATTGAATGCACCGTGCCCGCGCAACGCATGGATATTGAGCGCGAGGTGGATTTGATCGAGGAGATTATTCGCCTGCTTGGGCTTGAGCGCGTTCCCATGGGCGAGTCCATACAAATTCGTACCGCCGCCCCCGACGCCAAGGTGGAGGCCGCCGAGCGCGTGCGCGACACGCTGGCTGGAATGGATTTTGTGGAGTGCGTCACGCACGCGTTGATTAGCGATAGCGCCGCGAACGCGTTTGTGCATGCGCAACAATCCGCGCTTCGCATTGAAGATGAGCGCGCCGGTGGAACGCCTTGTTTGCGACCAAGCATTGTGCCTGGGTTGTTGGCCACGCGCAAACTGAATGAGGACCGCGGCGTAACTGGCGCCATGCGCTTGTTTGAGATCGCGTCCATCTTTCATTTGGACGCCACGAAGCAACACCACGAATCCGTATCGCTGGGAATGATCGCCGATGTGGAGCGGGACGACCTTGGCTACCGCGCGTTGCGTGGCGTGATTGAACGGCTTGCGCATGAAATTGCCGCCAAGCCCGCCACCTTCACGCCCACAACTTCCGACGCGGTTATGCATCCCGTGGCGAAAATTGAAATTGACGGCGTGACGATTGGTCGAATTGGATTTCTCACCAGCGCGGC
>CANJIC010000204.1 GCA_947474205.1 Planctomycetaceae bacterium
AAGTGCGAGGTGTATATGGGCGCCGAAGATATTCGCCGCCAAGGTCTGAATGTTTTTCGCATGCGACTGCTTGGCGCCACCGTGCATTCGGTGGAAACTGGCAGCCGCACATTGAAGGACGCCACCAACGAAGCCATGCGCGATTGGATGGGCAGCGTTGGCGACACGCACTACATCATTGGCAGCGTGGTTGGTCCACACCCATTTCCAATGATGGTGCGCGACTTTCAAAGCGTGATGGGCCGCGAGTGCCGCGCGCAATGTTTGACGGCCACGGGTCGACTACCAGACGCGGTGATCGCGTGCGTTGGTGGTGGCAGCAACGCCGCCGGAATCTTTTATCCATTTGTGCAAGACGCGTCCGTGCGTTTGATTGGCGTTGAAGCCGGCGGCCGCGGCGCCAAAGCTGGCGACCACGCGGCGCCATTGGCGCATGGAAGTCCGGGCGTGTTGCATGGATCGCTTTCCTATGTGTTGCAAGACGCCGCGGGGCAAACCGCCGATGTGCATTCATGCAGCGCCGGCTTGGATTACCCAGGCGTTGGTCCAGAGCACAGTTGGTGGAAAGATTCCGGGCGCGTTCACTATGTCAGCGCCACGGACAATCAAGCGCTTGACGCGTTTCGCATTCTGTCGCAGGAAGAAGGCATTATTCCCGCGCTTGAAACCGCGCACGCGGTGCACTCGGCGATTGAATACGCGCGCACGCGTCCAGCCAATGAGATTGTGGTGATCAACGTGTCCGGCCGCGGCGACAAGGATGTGGTCGAGGCCATTCGCCTGCTTGAGTTGCGCGGCGATTCACTGCATGTAAAAATGAAGTGATGCGCGCGGCGCTTGAGCCAAGTAATTTTTAATTTCTTCACGCCATGAATTCAATCCGTGTTGAAAGATCCATGGCCTGCGCCACCATCAATACTCGTCGGTGTTATCCCGTGAACTGATCGCGGTTCAAATTGAACTCACTTCTTTTTTTCTGGAGTGATTGGCGCGCTCTCGGCTGTCTTTGGCTTGGCGGAGTTTAATTTGGCGGGGTTGGTCGCGGCAACTTTTAAATCAAGCGCAATGGGGCAATGATCGCTGGCGTAGCCCGCGGGCGGCTCATCTTTTTTGTAGTCGTAATCGGAGCCTGGCATGAGCGTTCCAAAAACAAAGAACGACTTGGGAACCGCAATCTTGACAAGCGCTGGCGAAAGCAAGATGTAGTCAATGGAACGATTGGTGATGTGCGTGAGATAGAGATTTTTTGCCGCCAGTTTTTCAGCGGATTTGCTTTTGGCGTCGGCATTTGCAGTTGCGTCTGACTTTGCAACTGGTTCATCCGCGTTTGCTTCGGCGGATCCATCGGACTCCGCGCTTGAATCCGACGCATCTGGCGCGGCGGATTTCTTTTCCTTGACTTGTCCAGCTTCAGGGCGAAATTCGTAGGCGCTGACAAGTCCGGCGAAATCTTTGTCGCGATACAACTTGGCGGCTTTTTCCATGGGCGTGGCGTTGAAGTCGCCAACCACGGCCACCAATGCCTCAGGGTTCTTGGCCAAATCCGCCTTCACCATTTCATTGATGCGCAGTGATTCCAACTCGCGGTGATGCGCCGTCGCTTTTCCGCCCGCTTTGTGATGCACCACATAGATGGTCAACTCTTGACCACTTGGAAGTTCAATGGTGGCCTTCAACGGACTGCGTTGAAATTTCAACGGCTCCTTCACCTTCGGATCATCGCCCCAACCTTCCTTCTTGCGTTGATCGGTGTCCTTTGGAATATATTTTTCCATGAGCGACAAATCTTCCGTGGTCCAAATCTGAACGTCTTTGATTGGAAAGCGGCTGAGCAGCGATTGCTCCACGCCGCGGTAATAGCCCACTTCTTTGCTGGCAAGAAATTGGTAGCCCATGTCCTTTAAATACGTGTCGCGGAACCAACGAAGCGCGTCCTCGCCTTCCACTTCCTCAAGGCCCAGCACATCGGCATCCAAATCATGAATGGCTTTCGCCAATGATTTGCAGCGGTCCTCGCTGGTTTGCATTTTAATGTCGTCCCATTCGCCGGACAAATTTGGATCATCAACGCCGTCGAAGAAATTTTCAATGTTGTAAGCGCCCAGACGAATTGTTCCCGCGGCTTTGGGCGGCGCCTTGGCAATGCCGTACAACAAACCAGCTTCGCGCTTGGGCTTCTTCGATTTGGTGGAAGCCGATTTGGAAGCAGACTTACTTTTGTCGGAGTCATTTTGCGCGGGCGTTGCCGTTGGGGCAACCGGAGGCGCAACGGCCGCCACACTCCAACACGCAAGCAAGGCGCACACAAGCAACGGAAGTCTAAAAATATTCATGCACTCAGTGTACGAATCAACAGCGCACTTGGGCTACTATCAATTCATGTCCCTCCGCCGCGGCAGCCGCCGTTTGTATCGTGAATATCTGGCCAGCCTGCGTGAACGCAAGAAGAAAGCCAAGCTGGAGCCCGTTGCTATTTCGTGGCAAGGATCTGAACGCAGTCTGCGGCGCAACCGAACCTTTGGACAACTGTTCAAATCTTTTCTAGGCGAATTGCGTCCGCACCGCGCGCCCATGTTGTTCACGCTGTGTACCGTCGCGCTTGGCGCCGGACTCACGCTTATTCCGCCCGCGGCCACCAAACTTGCCATTGACAATGTCTTCATTGGCTCGCCGCTTCCGCAATGGGTCGATCGAATTCTTCCCGCCAACATCACCGGCGATCGCACCACATTGCTGGGTTGGATCGCCGCCAGCATTTTGGTGGTGAGTTTAATTGGAACCACGTTCAGTATCGCGGGGCGTTGGCAAGCCACGCGCATCACCAAGCGATTGCAAGCACACATTCGCCGCAAAACATTTGAGCACGCGGTGCATTTACCGCTGCACCGTGTGTGGCAAATGAAATCCGGCGGCGTGGCCAGCTTGCTGCGTGAGGACGCGGGCGGCGTGGCGGAACTTGTGTTCAACATGTTGTACAACCCGTTCCGCGCCATTGTGCAACTGGTTGGCATACTCACCATCTTGGCGATCACGGATTATCGATTGCTGCTTGGAGCAACAATGATTCTGCCCGTTGTATGGCTGAGTCATTGGACTTGGATCGGCCGCATTCGTCCGCTGTACCGCGACATTCGTCAGCAACGCACCGATGTCGACTCGCACGCCACGG
Organism: Planctomycetaceae bacterium; assembly: GCA_947474205.1. The sequence goes on from CANJIC010000204.1 coordinate 3,170, forward strand.
AAGCCTTTGGTGGAATGCGCGTGGTTCGCGCCTTCGCACGTGAGCAAAGCGAGTCGTCGCGATTTCTGCGCGGCAGCCATCTCATGGCGCGCCAGGAAATTTTGACCTGGTGGTGGAGCCGTGGAATTGAATTGGCGTGGGCGCTTCTTATTCCAACCGCCAGCGCGTTATTGCTGTGGTACGGCGGAAAACAAGTCATTTCTGGAACGCTCACTCCGGGTGATTTGGTTTTGTTTCTCACCTATTTGGCCATGTTGCTTGGTCCGCTTGAAGCGCTTGCCAGCAGCGCGACTAATTTTCAAACCAATCTCGCGGGCTACGACCGCACGCTTGATGTGCTGAATGAAACCACCGAGTTGCCCGATCGACCCAACGCGCTGCGGCTTGACCGCGCGCGCATGTTGGGCGCGATGCGCATTGAGGATGTGCAATTTAGTTACCCCAAATCAAAGACGCCCGTGATCAACGGCGTCACGTTTGATGTGCTGCCTGGCGAAACAGTTGCGTTTGTTGGCGCAAGCGGCGCGGGCAAGACCACGCTGTGCAATCTCATCGCGCGCTTCTTTGATCCAACCGCCGGCCGCATCTTGATTGACGGCACGGACTTGCGCGACTATCGCCTGCATGATTGGCGCAGCCTGCTTGGCATTGTTGAGCAAGATGTTTTTCTTTTCGATGGCACCATCGCCGACAATATTTCCTACGGGCGCAAGCACGCCACGCAACATGACATTGAACAAGCCGCCATGCTGGCGTGTTGCCACGGCTTCATCAGTGAAATGCCAAAGCAATATCTCACG
>CANJIC010000205.1 GCA_947474205.1 Planctomycetaceae bacterium
ACAAACCCTATTCGTGGTTAGACTGCCCGACCACCTTTTCACACCGACTTTTACAACTGGAGATGTATGTCAAACACAGGCCTTGATACCGTTCTTACCGCAGCCACCGATCCCGCCGCTTCACAAGTTTTTATGAAGCAGGCCAAGGCGTTCGAAGCCGACGCCAAATTCTTCGAGGCGCTTGAGGCGTACAAGAATGCCGCCAAGGCCAATCGCAGCGCGACCACGCTGTTCAATGTCGCGCGCATGCAGGACCACTTGGGTTACGACGATGACGCCATGCGCAGTTACGAGGAGTGCACGCGCATGCCAAATCCTCCGGTGAATGCGTTTCTCAATCTTTCAGTTCTGTTGGAGGACGCGGCGCAATTCACGCGCGCCAGCAAGTTGATCCAGAAGGTGCTTGAGGCCAATCCAAATCATCCGCGCGCCAAGTTGTTTATTCGCGACGTGCAAGCCAGCAAGAACATGTTGTACGACGAGGAACTTGCGCGCTTGAAGGGCCGTGAAGAAGCCATGTTTGAATTGCCAGTGGCTGAGTTTGAACTTTCCATCCGCGCCCGCAATTGTTTGAAGAAGATGAACATTCGCACGCTTGGCGATTTGCTTCGCATTAGCGAATCTGAATTGCTTTCATACAAGAATTTTGGTGAGACCAGTTTGGTGGAGATCAAGCAAATGTTGACCGCGCGCGGTTTGCGCTTGGGTCAACAACTTGATCGCGGCCACTATGACAAGGTGCGCGGCGAAGTGCTTGAGAAGATGAAGGGCACCGTTGCCGACGGCGTGTTGGGCATGACGGTTGGCACCCTGAATTTGGGCATTCGCAGCCGAAAAGCCTTGCAATTGCTGGGTATTCAAACCGTGGGCGATCTTGCCGCGCGAACTGAAGCCGAGTTGATGGGCGTGAAGAATTTTGGCGCCACAAGTTTGGTGGAAATTCATGAGCGTCTTGGTGAACACGGTCTTGCCTTGCGAACGCTTGAGTGAGTTCAAGCCGCGTGAGGCGGCGAAGGAGCCTCAATGGCGGTGAACTCTGGATGGCAACCACCAACGAACGCAGGCAAATTTTTTGCCACGCTTGCGGCGCTTGTGATTGTGTCTTGGGGATACATGACTATTCCAAGCGGTTGTGAAACGCCAAGCGCTTCTCGATCGCGCGCCGCGTTGCCAATCAGTCCGCTGGACAAAAAATCCGATGGCACAAGCGTGGTGGTCGCGGATATGCCACGCACCGCCAGCGACATCATTGAAAGGCCAAAGACGCCACCGCCGCAAGAGCGGCCGTTTCCGCCGACGGGTGAACCAAATATTCGCGTGCGCGTTGCGGCCTTGCGTGGTGAGCCAGTGCAACTATCCCATCCAACGGGATGGCTTTGGCTTAAAGGTGAGAACATGCAAGCGGGCCGAACCTTTCGCGCGCCCATCGCCGTGTATCCCGTGGATGATGGGTGGAGAATTGTGGAGGCCAATGGCACAACGCAAGCCAGCAACTTTCGACTGAAGGAGACCGGCGCGCTGCGAGTACAGGCTCCGCAAAATGCGCGCGGTGAAATTCAGTTTGGCGGCAATTCGTATGTGGGCAATGCCAATATTGTGCGGCGCGCGGATGTGGATGAAAACGCCTCGGATTTGGTGTTTATTGTGCCGCTGGAGGAATATTTACCGGGCGTGTTGGCGAAAGAATTATTCAAAGGTTGGCAAGCCAATACGTATCAAGCGCAAGCCATTGCCGCGCGCAGTTATGCCGCGTGTGAAATGGAGTGGTGGAGAAATCGCCGCCACTATGACGTGGTCGCTGGCCAAGCCAGTCAAGCATGGATTGGCGCCACAAGCGACGCAAAAAGTTTGGACGCGGTGGCAAGCACGCGCGGAGAATATCTTGTCTTTGATGGCCGCGTGGTGCCCGCGTACTACTCCAGTTGTTGTGGGGGCTTGCCTTCATCGGCGGTGGACTCCATACGCGATGGAACATGGACGCAGATTGCTCCGTTGAATGTGGCGCAGAAGGGTCGCCGCGCGCAATGTTGCGAGAAGTCGCCAACCGCCAAGTGGCAGGCGTCTTTTTCAATTGCAGAAACGGTGGAGCGCATGAACGAGTGGGCTAAACAAAACGGTCGCAAAGATTTGGGTCCAATGAATGGCATTAAAACCTTCGTCGTGGGCGATCGAAATTCCGTCGGCCGCTCAATGACCTTTTTTATCACCGATCGAAATGGCAAGCGCTTCACCTGGGACGCATCTGACTTTCGCGTGGCCATGAATGCCGGAGCGGGGAGTTCGCGCGACTCTTTGAAATCATCAGCTCTTGAGCCACGCATGGACAATGGCCGCTTGATTTTGGACGGCCGCGGTCACGGGCACGGCGCTGGAATGTGTCAATATGGAGCCGAATTCATGGCGAAATCTGGTAAATCGGTGCAATCTATTTTGGAGCGCTACTACCCCAGCGCCACCATTGTCACTATGCCAGAAATGTCCAGCGAAACCACATCAAGCGCGGCGTTGTTGGCCTCGCCCAATCCCTGATCGCATGTAAAGGAATCAACCGTGTTCACAGGACTTGTTCAACATATGGTGGCGGTCGAAACCTTGTCGACGCGCGCGCACGGAAAAATATTGGTGTTGAGCGCGGGCGAGTGGCCGGGCAACGCCACCGTGGGCGAAAGTATTTGCGTGAACGGATGTTGCTTGACGGTGGTGGACATTGCTCGCGGAGAACTTGCATTCGATGTGGTGGCTCACACATTGCAGCACACCACCATTGGTGAATTGCGCGCGGGCGACATGGTGAATGTGGAGCGCGCCATGCGCGCGGATTCGTTGGTGGGTGGACATTTTGTTCAAGGTCATGTGGACACCACCGCCGCCATTCTTGAAGTGGACCGCGCCAATGGACAATGGCGCACGCGCATTGAGTCGCCACTTGAGATAGATCATTTCTTGCATGAGCGTGGCAGCGTGGCGGTGGACGGCGTGAGTTTGACCATTGCCACCAAAGGCGAAGGCTGGTTTGAAGTTGCGTTGATTCCCGAGACGCTGGCCAAGACCACGTTGTCGCTGCGTTTGCAAGGCGCGCGCGTGAATGTGGAGGCCGATTCCATGGCCAAGGCCGTGGCCGCCGAGGTGGCGCGGCACATGCACAGGCTTGGAATTTCAGCTGATTCAATGCAGAAATCACAGTGATTTCATGTGGCGTGCCGCATGCATGTTGCAACGTTGGCGCGCTTAGAGCACCTTGAACGCAATCATGGTCAAGTCATCCGCGGGCTCGTTGGTTTTTTGAATGACAAGAGATTGTTGATCAAGTCGCCGTTCCATGTGCTCGATCATGGCCGCGGGTTCATTCATTGAAAGCAACGCGTGGAACTCTTGCATGTAGCGCGGCGCAGCGTTGATTGTCGAACCTTGTGTTACTGGTGGATCGGGAAATGCAAACTCGAATCCATCCGAATACAAAAGCACGCGGTCGCCAGCGTTGAGTTGAATTTCTTGCTCGGACCATTGCACGTCGTCAAAAACTCCAATCAAACCGCCGGCGCTGTGGACCATTTCCATGGATTCATTTCCCCGCATGATGATGGCGGCGGGGTGGCCCGCAATGGACAAGCGCATGATGCGCGTGCGCAAATCAATGATGCCGTAAATAGCCGTGGCAAAGCGCGTGCTGTTGCCTTGGCGCGCCAACAGTTCTCGGTTGACGCAGGCCAGGGCCTCGCCGGGTTGGATAATACGATAGGTTTTTCCAGTGATTTCCTTGGTTGGTAGTCCGCGGGCAATGACCATGGTCAACAACGCGGCGGGTACGCCGTGACCCACGGCGTCGGCAATGAACAATCCAACATGATGCTCATCCAAGCGGCGCACATCGTAAATATCGCCGCTGACATAATTCATGGGGCGCCACAACGAGGCGACCGCGCCACCGGAAAAAGTGGGCAGCTTCTTGGGTAGAAACT
>CANJIC010000206.1 GCA_947474205.1 Planctomycetaceae bacterium
AAAAGGAGATCAGCCGAACCCTTTCTGAGTCTCGGCTGACCGCCCTTTCCCTTATTCCCTCCAACATGCTCGTTTCGCTTAAATTGGCACTCGGCTTTTCAGCCCAGCGACCGGAGAGAGTTCCCTTTCCCTCACAGTCAAATTTTGATTAGAGGTCCCTTTTCCTCACCTCAAAAGCCAAACATCATTTCGCGATTCAAACACGTGAAGTAAGAATTTAATCTTACATGGACATATTCGCATGTAAATCCTAAAAGTGTTCCTGAACTCTCATATTTTTTAAATTTATTTTTAGACTCTCAAAACATCCGTTATTTTAATAAAAACGCGGTTATTGCAGGATTAAATGCCTAAATACAATTGCGCAATGATGGTAATCACGGGCAAAATCGTAGTTTTTGGCTTGGCTTAGGCTTTGTTGTTGGGAAAATTCCACTCAACGCCAGGTTCGTAGCCCAGCAAGGCATACAAATCCTTGCGCGTTTGCATGCGGGGCAGGACTTCCTTCACCGATCCATGCTGTTTCAGCGAGGCCAATCCGCGCGTCACTTCGCCCATGGCCAAACGCATCATGCTTAACGGATAAATCACCAGCGAATAGCCAAGTTGGCCAAAGACGGCGGCGGAAATGTCCGGCGTCTTTCCAAACTCCGTCATGTTGGCCAACAAATATCCCGGCGACGCTTTGGCGAAATCTTTGAACTCGGTTTCGCTTTGCAAGCCCTCTGGGAAAATCATGTCCGCGCCAGCTTCTCTATATAGATTGGCGCGCTTCACGGCGTCGGCAAAGTCAGTCACGTGCCGCGCATCGGTGCGCGCGATAATGACAAAGTCCGGACTTAATTTATATTTGGCCATAGCGCTCACTTTGTCCGCCATATCCGTGGCGCTGATTAATTCCTTGCCGTCCAAATGTCCGCAGCGCTTTGGAAAAACTTGATCCTCAATATGCAGCGCCGCGGCGCCAGCGCGTTCATATTCCACAACCGTTCGCACGCAACTTTCCACTTCGCCGTAGCCAGTGTCGGCGTCGGCAATCACGGGCAAGCCGCTGGCATCAGCAATCTCGCGAATGGTGCGGCACATTTCCGTGAGCGTGATCAAGCCAATGTCGGGATAGCCAGCCACATTGGCCGTGGCGCCGCCAGAAATATAAACCGCTTCAAAACCAGCTGTTTTTGCCGCTTTTGCCACCAATGCGTTAAACGCGCCCGGCGCCATCACAACGCCTTTGTCCATCATTGTGCGCAGCACAGCGCCCGAGTGTTGCGCCGTCGGCGCGCTCTGTGAGTTCTTGGAATTATTCATCTGTGATTTGTTCTGTTGTGGTGCGCTCATTGTGTTTTATAAGTGTTGATTGACATGGACTGTTTTTAAATTAAAGCCACGCCCACTCCGCACATTATTGCGTTTGCTTTTTAAATTGATAGGGACCTTTGGTGGCGCCCCAGACTTGCTTTCCCGCGCTGTCAAAGCCGCGGTCCCAGCTTGTAATTTCACTCTCCGTCACCGTCACTTCGCTGGTGGCGTACGCCGCGCCGCGCAACGAACTGGCGCACATGTCTCCATCGGTTGAACCACTCCACTGCGTGGTGGATTTGGCTTTCAATTTCACGCCGCAACCAGAGCGCGGCGTCAATTGAGATGGCAGCAATTGGTTCAGCGGCTGGTCCTGTTTCCACGCGCCCGCATATTGCAACGCGTCGCCAGGCAATTCAAACACCAAACTTTCAACCGCGCCATCATCATGGTGAACCAAGTGATACACGCGTTGGCGATATGGTTTGTCCGCGGCCTCTTGCATGGCTTGCTCAACATACAGCCAGCGGCCATTTGGTTGATCCGTCCAAATTGGCTTCATATGCAGCACAATATCCTTGTATTCAGGGTCTGCCTGGCTCTGCGCCGCGCTGGAATAAGAGCCCGCCATCCAATTGGCAATCATGTTCACTTGCGGGCTGTTTTGATATGGAAGCGGGGGCTCATATTGCGTCACGGTTCCACAAGCACCAAGCGCGCACATTGCAATCAATTGCGTGAATTGTTTCATGAACGGATGCTAGCATCGAACGCTTTCGGACCCGACCCACTGGAGAAACCATGAGCACAACAACATCAACACCCAAACAACCTGACACACGCGGACTCGCTGGACAATCTGTCGGTGAAACTTCTGTGTGCGCCGTCACGCAAACCGAACTTTTGTATCGCGGCTATGAAATTGCCGACCTTGCCGCCAACGCAACCTTTGAAGAGGTGGCATTTTTATTGTTGATTGGTCATAAGCCCAGCGACGCCGAGTTGAAGAAATTTAAAAGCGATGTGACTGCGTTGCGCGCCGTGCCCGCTTCCGTGCGCGACGCCGTAGCCGCGTTCGCCGTGAGTTGCCCCAACGCCCATCCCATGAGCGTGCTACGCACTGGCGTGAGTTTGCTTTCACACATGGACCCAAAGTGCGAGGACAATTCGCCCGCCGCCGAACTGCACAAAAGCATGAGCTTGCTTGCGCAAATTCCAACCTTAATTGGAATTTGCCAGCGTTCCCGAGAAAATAAGCCCATTCTTGAAGCAGACGCAACACTAAGCCACGCCGCGAATTTGTTGTGGCTTATCAATGGCCGCAAGCCAAGCGAACTAGAGGCGCGCATTATGGATGTCAGCTTGACTCTGTACGCCGAACATGATTTCAACGCCAGCACATTTGCGTGCCGCGTTATTGCCAGCACCGAATCCGATTTGCACAGCGCAATTTGCGGCGGCATTGGCGCGCTGAAAGGTCCGCTGCATGGCGGCGCCAACGAGATGGCCATGGAAATGCTTAAGGAAATAAATCACGACTGCGCTGGTGGCGCCATCACGGTTGAGGCATGGATGCAGCGCGCATTTGTTGAGAAGCGCAAACTCATGGGCTTCGGTCACCGCGTCTATAAAAATGGTGATCATCGCGCGGGCATTCTTCGCTCTTGGGGCCTGAAGCTTGCCGATCAACTTGGTCCAGAAGCCAAGAAGTGGTTTGATATTGGCGATCGTGTTCAAGCCATCATGTTGAAAGACAAGGCCATTCACCCCAACGTGGATTTCCCTTGCGGCATGACGTATTTCATTCTTGGCATTCCGGTGCCGCAATACACGCCAATTTTCGTTGCCAGCCGCATTACTGGTTGGGCTGCGCACGTCATGGAGCAGCACGCCAACAACAGAATCATTCGTCCGTTGGCCGATTACAAAGGTCCGGCGCCACGCACGTGGAAGGCGTAAGAGTTTTCGGCTCCACCTATTTTCCAAACTAACTTGTGCTCAATATGCCGCCGTGTCAAATGACGCGGCGGTTTTATTTTTGTCCTCACGGTTGCGGTCGTGGCGCAATGTGAAGTAATCAAAAATAAAAAGGGGACGAGTCTCTTTTCAAAGACTCGTCCCCAGTGCTGTGCGGACCATGCCCTCCGTGGCCCGCAATCTGTTCGATTCAAGATGATGCGTTCCCGCGCAAACATCTCGCTATGGGGCGGTCTCCCTTAAAAACCGCCGCCAATCGAACTTCTGATTCATGGTGTTCCCCCAACACCATGCTTTTCCTTACACAACTCTTCGGCCCTTTTTCCAAAGAGTGAATCAGATGTAGTGACACGCATAGAGTCATTTGACTCAATGCGATAGTTGTGAAATTAGTTTCGTCTACGACCAGTGATTAAAGCAGCAAGACCAACCAAGGCTGCAGCGCCTGGTGATGGAATAGCTGCCGCAAATGTCCAAGCTGCTTGGCCGTCATTCGCACCAGTAAATGTGGAATCAAATGTCCATACTTTGCTGCTGGTTGTGTACTTGGTTTGTGCGTCACTTTTCAAGTTTGCACCAGCCAAGGTGTACAGCGTTGTTGCACCAGTTTGAGCCGCGCTCTTGCCGGTGGTCTGTAGCCACATGACCATCTTTGGTGCAGCAGCGCCTG
>CANJIC010000207.1 GCA_947474205.1 Planctomycetaceae bacterium
ATTGGCGCCAAGGTGACCATTGATGCCACCACATTCCGCGGCATGAGCCGTAATTGTCCGTTCAATGGAATGCAGGGAACGGGTCGCGCGCGCGCGGTGATTGTGAATGGAAAACTTTTCGATCTGACGCGCGCGAATTGGTTCGAGGTCGCTTGAGTTTGGATCCTTCTCAACAAGATCGCAGGCGCGTTCGGGTGATGGATTGGTTGTACACCACAATCGCTGCGCGGCCCAAGTGGATCATTGCGGCGCTTACGGTGGCGGCTTTGGTGTGCGCTGGAATTAGTTTTCAATATTTAAAATTGGACGCCGATACCGATTCGCTGATTGGCGAGGACCAGCCGTTTTTAAAGGATTGGCGCCGCTTTATTAAGGATTTTGGCGACCTGGAATATGCGATCGCGGTGGTTGATCCGCGCGGCGACGTCCCCGCCGCCGACCGCGCGGTGCGCGAGTTAAGCACGCGCTTGTCCACGTTGGCCAGCGTTGCAAAAGTACACGGCAGCATTGACGCGCAAGATCAGTGGCGGCTTGCGCCCCGCGCCATGAGCGACGATGAACTTGCGGGTCTTGCCGACGCCGCGGGCGCGCTTCCAATTTTAGCGGCGCGCCCAACGCTTGCGCAACTTTTAAAAGATGGCGACACACGCGTGAAACTTTTGCTTGATGAAGGCGCGAAGATGGATGCGGCCACGCAACGATCAACCGCCGCCAGCGCGTTTGCAGCGCCGTGGCAAGCGGCAATGTGTCGGCGTTGGGTTGGCCACTTGCGGCCACGCCCAGCAACATGAACGCGTTGGCGGCCGTTGATCGTTGCGTGGCTGCATCCATCTTCGCGCCTTCATCAAGCAAAAGTTTCACACGTGCGTCGCCATCTTTTAAAAGTTGCGCAAGCGTTGGGCGCGCCGCCAGAACAGGAAGCGCGCCCGCGGCGTCGGCAAGATCCGCAAGTTCATCGTCGCTCATGGCGCGCGGCGCAAGCCGCCACTGATCTTGCGCGTCAATGCTGCCGTGTACTTTTGCAACGCTAGCCAGCGTGGCCAAGCGCGCGCTTAATTCTTGCACCGCGCGGTCGGCGGCGGGGGCGTCGCCGCGCGGATCAACCACCGCGATTACATATTCCAGGTCGCCAAAATCCTTAATAAAGCGGCGCCAATCCTTCAAAAACGGCTGGTCCTCACCGATCAGCGAATCCGTGTCGGCGTCCAACTTTAAATATTTCACGCTCACTCCAGCGCACGCCAACGTGGCAACCGCCAACGCCGCAATGATCCACTTGGGCCGCGCGGCGATTGTGGCGTACAACCAATCCATCACCCGAACGCGCCTGCGATCTTGTTGAGAAGGGTCCAAACTCAAGCGACCTCGAACCAATTCGCGCGCGTCAGATCAAAAAGTTTTCCATTCACAATCACCGCGCGCGCGCGACCCGTTCCCTGCATTCCATTGAACGGACAATTACGGCTCATGCCTCGGAATGTGGTGGCATCAATGGTCACCTTGGCGCCAATGTCAATCACGCTCACATCCGCAAGTCCACCTTCATGCAGGCGGCCATAGCCGCGCTCAAACAAACCCAGCAATTTCGCGGGGCCAACCGTCATGCGCTCAATCATATCGGGCCACTTCATCAAGCCCGTTTCAATAAGCGCCTTGGCGTACATGGGCAGCGCGCTTTCTAAACCAATGCATCCAAACGGCGCCGCGGAAAAATCTTTCGCCTTCTCGCTTGCGGTGTGCGGCGCGTGATCGGTGGCAAGCACTGCAATGGTTCCATCGGCAACGCCGCGGCGAAGCGTGTCAATATCCTCGGGCCGCCGCAGTGGCGGATTCACTTTCGCCATGGTGTTCCAGCCATCGCATGCATCGTCCGTCAGCAACAAATGATGCGGCGAAGCCTCGCCACTCACGGGCTGTCCCTCGCTTTTGGCGCGGCGAATAATGTCAACGCTGCCGCCAGAGGAAAGATGTTGCGCGTGATAGCGGCAACCAATCGAGCGGTTCAAGCGCACATCGCGTTCCAACATAAGTTCCTCGGCCACGGCGGGCCAACCAGTCAATCCAAGTTTGGCGGCAATGGCGCCGGCGTTCATGGATGCGTCACTTGTTAGCGCGGCGTCTTGACAATGTTGCATCCACGCGCGGCCCGCGGCTTTGCATGTCAGCAACACGCGCCGCATCACGGCGGAGTTTGCAATTCCATCGCCGTCATCGGTGAAGGCGACCGCGCCCGCAAGCGCCATGGCGCCAATGGGCGACAGACTTTCGCCAGCGCGGCCAAGCGTTCCGGCGGCGGCAACAAACACGCGCGCAAAGCCAGCTTCTTTGGCCTTCAAGCGCACAAAATCCACAAGGCTTGGCAAGTCCAGCGCGGGCGTGGTGTTGGGCATGCAACACACGCTGCTAAAGCCGCCGGCAATGGCGGCCTGCGCGCCGGTGAGAATAGTTTCCTTGTGTTCGCCGCCTGGCTCGCGCAAATGCACATGCGGATCAATCAATCCCGGGCACACCAGGCAACCATCCGCGTCGATCACCGTGGCGCCACTGTGCGTAATGGGAGTGGCTGAAATTTTTTCAACGCGGCCGTTCTGAATCAACACATCGGCGCGCGCGTCAAAGTTGCGCGACGGATCAACCACGCGACCGCCGCGAATTAAAAGAGCAGTGTCATTGCTTTGCATTTGCGCGGTGATGGTAGCGGCTGCGCGCTGAAATAATTTGGCGGCAAAAATAAATTGGGCGGCCCGCGTGTGCGAGCCGCCCAAAGTCGAATCATCTTTTATGAAAGCACTTTCAAGTCATTGCGACTTGTAAGCGCATTCATGCGGTGAATTTAGCCGTTGGTCTTGCCGCTGAATGGGCAGGAACCTGCGCCAGTCATTGGGCAACCAGATGATGTTTTGCAATCGCTCTTGGTTTCGCTGACAGCGCCTGGGCTTGTGGCCTTGGCTTTGTCGGAGCAGCAACCAGACTTAGTTTCGCTTACAGCGCCTGGACTTGCGGCCGCTGACTTATCAGCGCAGCAACCAGACTTAGTTTCGCTTACAGCGCCTGGGCTTGCAGCCGCTGACTTATCAGCGCAGCAACCGGACTTGGTTTCGGAAACAGCGCCTGGGCTTGCGGCAGCAGCCTTGGTTGCGCAAGCGGTCGTTGTGCACTTGCTCTTGTCTTTATTGCACGCGCCATCGGTGCTGCAAGACTTGCCACCACAGCAACCACTCACCGCGCCTGGCGCAGTTGTTGGAGTGCTTTGACAAGCAGCAAGACCAAAGAGAAGACCAGCCGTGAGTGTTGCGAAAAGTTTCATGTGAGATCCTTTGTAAAGATGACTCGAAAGAAATTGTGCTAGGCGAACTTCGCCTTTGAAAGCACTGCGACAATAGTAGCACACACTTTGGCGGGTTCAAACCAATCTTTTATATATAGCCAAGTATTTCCTAGACTCTGTTTGTGGCAACATCTCAGAACAACCCCAATACGCCCGCGCCCAAGGGGGACTTGAATGCCGCAACCACCGCGCGTTTGGCGGGTTTGCTAGCCAAAGCCAAGGCATTTCCAGAAGTTGCGGGGGTGTATCTCATGAAGGATGCGGCCGGCAAAGTTCTCTATGTGGGCAAGGCCAATTGCCTGCCCGAGCGCGTGTCCAGTTATTTTCTGGGCAGCACCGATCTGGGTTTGAAGAAGCAGCCCATGTTGGAGCTCATCACGGACATTGAAGTGATTCCCTGCGAAGGTTCATGGGAGGCGCTGCTGATGGAGGCGCGCTTGGTGAAAGATTTGAAGCCGCACTTCAACACGCGCTTGCTTGATGACAAAACATTTCCGTATCTGGCCATCACCACGCGCGATGAATTTCCCGGCGTGTTTGTCACGCGTGATCCAGCGGCGCAGCGATTTCGCAACGCGCGTTTGTATGGGCCATTTATTAGTGGCGCAAGTTTGCG
>CANJIC010000208.1 GCA_947474205.1 Planctomycetaceae bacterium
GTGGTCTTTGGCGAACGCGCCAAGCACATTCCAATGAGCAGCATTAAGAGCATGATGGGCCACTTAATCGCCGCCGCCGGCGCGGTGGAATTTATGACTTGCATTCTGGCTATTCAACATGGCATGTTGCCGCCCACGCGCAATCACCATGATCCAGACCCCGCGCTCGACCTTGACTATGTTCCAAATGTCGCGCGCAAATGCGCCGTGGACACATGCATCAGCAATTCATTTGGCTTCGGCGGACAAAATGATACTCTTGTGGTGACGCGTTACAAAACCTTGTAAGTCTTTTGTTTCTGGGTTGGTTTCATGACAAGCACAAGTCAGACCAAAATAATTCCAAAGTCACTTCGTGGCCGCAGGTGGATTATAAAAATTTCCCTGCTGCTGTTTTTCTTGGCGGCGGCTTTTTTATTATCCAAGCGATCACCTTCGTGGTTTCAAGATAATTTCACAAGCGACGCGTCCATGGAAACCCGCAGCGCGGATTTTGAGCAAGGCATAGCCGCGCAATTCACCAAGGTGCGCGGCCAGGACCGCGAGTGGGCCATCAAGATTTCAGAAACCCAGATGAATGAGTGGCTGGCCTCGCGATTGCCCAAATGGCTGGAGCATCAAGGCAAGAGCGCGCAAGAATGCAACCGCAAAGTGCAAGTGCGCTGCCGCGAGGATCGCATGGACATTGCGGCGGAAAATTTCTGGGGAGTGGGGGTGATACAGATCGCGCCAAAGGTGCAACCCGCCACCAAAGACAACATCACTGTTGAAACATTGAATGTGTCGCCAACATCCGCGGCCATTGGGTCATTATTTATTCCAACATTCATCATTTCCACATTTGGCCCGACGGACATGTTTGAATCGCTGCACAGTTCCCAGTTCCGCCTTGCCGATGGCCGACGCGTGCAGGTGAAAGATGTTGAAGTGTTGCCCGGTGAAATCCGCATGCAACTGGAAACTTCACCTACAAAAAATTAGGTTGTCCTGCGGAATTGCGCTCCAACTGCGACGCAACTCTCGCTCAATTTTCATTTGCGGCCATTGGGTTGGCATCACAGGCAAGACCCGATATCTAAAAATTAATATTTATACATATTGACCGCAACCACTTACATCTTTCCTGCGGATATGTCCTTGGAAACACCAACAAGTGAATCCGACATTGAGGTGAGGAAAAAGAGAGGGCGATCGCCATGTCTGGTGTGCGCCGATTGTGGGAATTGGGAACAAATATCGCAGGGATTTGAGGGTAAAGGAAAGGCCAAGAGCAGGTTTGTGTTGTCCCATGGGTTGGCGCCGCGGTGGTCGCCAGCAGGACAATTCAGCCTCTTTGCGGGTCAGCCCCAGAAAACTGCAACTCGTCACTCCCCCGTAGACGCGTCCGTGGCTAACCCCGCGGACGCGTTTTTTTTTGTTTACTAGACTCTCACCTCCGCAACCCATCAAGAAATTCCACACATGCCACAGCTCACCATTAACGGCAAGACATGCTCCTTTGAAAAGGGCGAAACCATTTTGCAGGCCGCGCTTCGTCACGACGAGGAGATTCCGCATTACTGCTACCACCCCGGACTTTCCATTGTGGCCAACTGCCGCATTTGTCTGGCTGAAGTGTGGAGTCCAGATCCAAAGACCGGCGCGTTGCGCGCGGGCAACAAATTATTTCCAACGTGTCAGACGCCTGCGGTTGAAGGCCAAGTGGTGTACACGGATTCGCCCAAGGCGGTCGGTAATCAAAAAGCCGTCATGGAATTTCTGCTCATCAATCATCCGGTGGATTGCCCAGTGTGCGATCAAGCGGGTGAGTGTCATTTGCAGGATTACAGTTATCAATATGGTCGTGGCGAAAGTCGTTTCAAAGAAGCCAAGAACAAGCGTCCCAAGAAAGATGTTGGCCCGCATGTTTTGTTGTACAGCGATCGTTGCATCATGTGCACGCGTTGCGTTCGCTTCACGCGCGAGGTCACGGGCACCGGCGAGTTGATGGTGGATGGCCGCGGCAGCATTGAGGAGATTGATATTTTCCCAGGCATCGCGCTGGACAATGAACTCAGCGGCAATGTGGTTGATATTTGCCCCGTGGGCGCGCTGCTTGACAAAGATTTTCTCTTTCAACAACGCGTTTGGTTTTTGAAGAAAACCCCAAGCATTGACGGCATTACCGCCAGCGGCGACAACATTAGCGTGGAGCACAATGAAGGCGTGATTTATCGCGTGAAGCCGCGCGACAATATTGAAGTGAACAAATGGTGGATCACCGACGAGGTTCGCTACGGTTGGAAGTTTGTGCATAACGAGAACCGTTTGAAGTTGCCCGCGATCAAGGGACGCGATGCGTTTGTGGCCGATGACGCCGCCGCCGCGTGGAGCGACGCGTTGAGCGCCACCATGAACACGTTGGAGAGCGCGGTGAAGAATGGTGGTCGACTTGGTTTGATGGTGAGTCCAATGTTGACCTGCGAAGACGCGTTCTTGTTGGCCTCCACAATTCTTTCCATTGATGCGCAAGCCGAACTTGCCGTTGGTCCAATTCCTATTTTAGGTCAAGACAAAACTTTCCCAGGTGGCTTCACCATGTACGCGGAGAAAGCGCCCAACGCGCGCGGAGTTCGCCGCGTGTTGGAGGCGCTTGCCAAAGGTCGCAAGGTTCATGACGCGGCCAGCTTTGAAAGCGCCGCAAAGTCCAAGGCCATCGCCGCCGCGGTGGTCACTGGAAATTATCCAAGCGATTGGGTCATGCCGTCGCTGCACAGCGCATTGAGCAATGTGAAGTTGATCGTGATTGACACTTTGCCAAGCACTTTGCTGGACATCGCTGAGGTTGTGTTGCCTGGCGCCACTTGGACTGAAAAATCCGGCACATTCGAGAACGCAAAGAACCGCCTGCAAAGCTTTGATCGAGCCATTTCCACCGTTGATTTTGCCAAGGGCGAAAGTCAAATTGCGCTTGATTTGCAGGCTGTTCGCGCCGGCGTAAAGGCCAAGGCATTTGATGCAAGCGCGACCCGCGCCGACATGGCGCGCGTTGTTGGCTTGGAGCGATTCACAACGGATCTTCACGCGCCACCAAAGCCTGCCAAGGTTGCGGGCGACATGGTGTTGATTGAAATCTAAGTTGTTCCCCGTGCTGTCAAGCGGATCCAACGCGCGTGGTTGAGCGACATCCAATTCGCGAAGTGTGGGCGCAGGCGTGGCCAAGTGTTCTGACCATGGTCAGTTACACCCTGATGCAATTTGTCGATTCGCTGATGGTGGCGCAAGTGGGTCCAATTGAAATGGCGGCGCAAGGCAACGGAGGTATCTGGAGTTTTGTTCCGCTGGCGTTTTTATTTGGCGTGTTGAGCATGGTCAACACATTCACCGCGCAAAATGTTGGCGCGGGTCGGCGCGAAGAAATCGCGCGCTTCGCCTGGACTGGTTTTTGGTTCTCGCTTGTGGTGTGGGTGGTGATCATGTTGCCGTGGGCGGCGTGCTTGCCCTTGTTGTTTCAATATTCCGGGCACTCGCAAAAACTACTCACGCTTGAAACTCAATACGCGGTCACGCTTGTGGTGGGTTCGCTCTTCGCGCTCATGGGCAAGTGCATGAGCAATTTCTATTTTGGGTTGCAGCGGCCAAGGGTGATCGCGGGGGCGGCGCTGGCGGGGAATATGGTGAATATTGTGCTGAATTACGTGCTTATTTACGGGGATAATGGCTTGCCGTCCATGGGCTTGCCTGGCATTCCTGGCGTGCCGGCCTTTGGCGTGTTGGGCGCGGCAATCGCCACAGTGTGCGGCACGATCGCCGAGGTCGCCATTCCGCTGGCGCTGTTTTTCTCGGCGCGCTTTGCCAAGGACCACGGCGTCTGGCAATCGTGGCGGCCATCGCTGAACGACTGGAAAAAACTTTTACGAGTTGGCTGGCCCGTTGGAATTCAATTTGGAA
>CANJIC010000209.1 GCA_947474205.1 Planctomycetaceae bacterium
ATTCAATTCAACGGCCAGGCACGCGTCAAGCGCTATGCCAATACTGACGGCTTGGCCATGGGGCACGGCAAAAGAACTGAGCGCTTCCAAGCGATGCGCGCTCCAATGTCCATGATCAAGTGGGCGCGCGGAGCCAACTTCAAAGGGATCGCCACCATTTACAATATGTTCGCGATGTAGCCACGCGCTGCGTTGCAGAATGGGAGCGGCGACTTTCATGTCGCGCGAAACAATATGTGTGGCGCAAGTTTCAAGTTGCTCAAACAGCGGCGCGTCTTTGAGCAGCGCAATCTTTACCACTTCGCTGAATCCGCCC
Organism: Planctomycetaceae bacterium; assembly: GCA_947474205.1. The sequence goes on from CANJIC010000209.1 coordinate 317, forward strand.
AACCAATGTTGCAAAGGAAGCGTTGACAGAAATTGTTCGTCGCACAAAACCGCCCACGGTGTGGCGAAGCAACCCAGCGCGTTTTTGTGGCCAAACATATTTACGCCGCATTTCACGCCCATTGCGGAATCATCTTGCGCAAGCGTGGTGGTTGGAACGCGAATCATGCGCACGCCGCGGTGGGCAATGGCCGCGCCAAACCCAACCGCGTCAAGCACCGCGCCGCCGCCAATGGCAATCACGGCGCCGTGGCGACTCACGCCGTGATCAAAACATATTTTGGCAACGCGCTGCGCATATTGCAATCCGTCTTTGCACGCTTCTCCACCAGGAATAATTTCGACATGCGACAAGACAGGATTGCAAGCTTGAACCGAATCCGTGCCGTGGTGCAAAGAATTATTTGTTGGCGCATGCGCGGTTGTTGTTGCGCTTGCCATGGGTGTCTGTTGCAACGCCGCAAATGCGTCCATGAGTTCATGCGAAATTTTTGGCCAACATTGCGCCACTCCAGAATCAATGAAGGCCACGCAATGTCCATGCACTTGCGCAAGTGCCGCCGCGAACGCCACATTGCCAGGAGCCAGCACGCGATCACTCCACCACACGCGGTGCTGCAACTGCGCGGAGCATGCAGTTGACCACGCCGTGTGTGGCCAATTCATTTGCGCATTCTTAGGGCGTTGAGTTGCGGGAGTTGGAGACTTCATCACTTGTAAGAGTAGGTTTGAAATTGGCTTTGAAATGCGATGAAATATGGATTTATAAATATTGTGTGAAGGTAATTTGCAAGGTAAACACTTGGTTGAAATCCATGGATAATGCGACAATGATCAACGCGATTCAGCTTCTTATTGTATTTATCTGCGCGACTAATGTGGGAGCTTCGCCATCACCGGCAAGCACTTGTGCATTCACTGAATGCACTTTGAAATTACCAGTACTTGGTCGATTTCAAACTAGTTGGTGGGCCATGTCGGGCGCGGAAATTCCAGCCTACGACCCCGTGAATAAAAGATTGTGGTTCACCAACAACGCGGAAGGACTTGAAGGCATCAGCATTGCAGATCCGACCAAGTGCGAGCAATTTAAAACCATTCGTCAATATGGACTCAACAGCGTGGCGATTAGCGGCAATGTGATCGCGCTGGCAAGCCAACCCAAGAGCAAGGACGCGCGTGGCTCGGTGAGTTTTTTTAATCTTGATGGCGGTAAAATTTCAAAGGCTGAAGTTGGTTTTAATCCAGACATGATCAAGTTCACGCACGACGGCAAACGATTGCTTGTGGTCAACGAGGGCGAGGCGCCGGATGACGGACACAGCGACCCTGTTGGTTCGATTGGAGTTGTGGATATTTCCAACGGCGCCGAAAAACCAGTTGTGCGTGAGTGCGGCTTTGACGCATTTGAAAATCAGAAGGCGGATTTGGTGAAGCGCGGCATGCATATGGTCACGCCACACGCGGGCTTTTCACAAGAGATTGAGCCTGAATACATAGCGATTTCAGGCGACGACACCAAGGCTTACGCCACGCTGCAGGAAAATAATGCCATTGCGGTGATTGACCTTGCGCCCGGCCGTGAACGCGTGGAGCGCATTGAGCCGCTGGGCTTTAAAGATTTTATGAAGCCGGGGTTTGGCCTTGATGCCAGCGATAAAGATGGCGCGAATCACATTCAAAATCTTCCAGTGTTTGGTTTGTATCAGCCGGATGGCATTGCTTGTTTTGAAAATGATGGCGCGCGTTATTTGATCACGGCCAATGAGGGCGAGGACCGCGAGCGCGCTGACTTTACAGAGGCGGAGCGATTTGGAAAGTTGAAGAACGCTCACGGCAAGGGCGGTAAAAATAATTCCGCAATTGATGAGGAATCATTCGCCAAGCAACTTGGTGCGGACAACACACTGCGCGTGCAAGATTTGGCCAAGCCGGAAATCATGGGTCGCTTGAAGGTAAGCACATTGCGCGGCGACGATGATGGCGACGGTGACTTTGATCGTGTGTTCTGTTTTGGCGGGCGATCCGTGAGCATGTGGAGCGTGGCGGCCGACGGTTCGATTGCGCAAACATGGGATTCCGGTGATGAAATTGAGCGCGTGATTGCGCAGCAAATGCCCCAGGCTTTCAATATGGACAGCGCGAAAAGTCCCAGTCGCGACGCGCGTAGCACTGCCAAAGGTCCTGAGCCCGAGACGCCACTTGTGGCCACCGTCAACGGAGTTCGGATTTTATTTTGCGTGCTTGAGCGCGCGGGTGGAATTATGTCGTGGAATATTTCCGATCCAGCGCATCCAAAGTTTCTTTTGTATGTGAACCTGCGCGATCCAACTGTTGATTTGGACAGTGACTTGGATAAAGACGGCAAGCCCGATCACGCGGCGCAAGCGGGCGACATTGCGCCGGAGGGAATTTTATATATTGCGCCAGAGCAAAGCCCCAATGGGAAACCGTTGTTGGTGGTGTGCAATGAAGGCAGCGGTAATGTGACGATCTATGAAATTCAAGTTGCGTGCCCGCAGTGATTGCTGGCGAATTGATTTCAACTATGTTGGGAATCGCCCCGCGCATGTTTTAAATTTGTATGTGGCCGCTTCGCAAACAAGCATTCGCTGCGCTATTGTGAACGCATGAAATCCATCTATTGCGCATTGTGCATGTCAGCGCTTGTGCTTGCCGCCCACTATTCACATGCTCAAAACCCCGCAGAATCCGTCAATCACGCACATGCGCCGCCAGTGTCTGGCCCCATAGTTGATGCGCCAACGGTCAATCCACTGCGCGACGCGGGCGTGGCGCAAGCCGATCGCATCGCGGCGTTGTCCGCGATCGCAAAGCGCGATTCAATTTCTATTGCGGCCGCAACGCTGGCGGAAATTGAAGCGTGCGATGCATGCCTTGCGCGCAATGATCTTGCAAACATTCTTTGTGTGCAACCAGAGGTGGACGTGAAGGCTCTTGCGCCAACACTTATGAGTAAGGCACTCTGCCCCGTCAATGACTCCACCAAAGATGCTCACAATAAAACAATCAGTCGATTTGTGAAGGCCGCGTGCATTCGCGCCATCTTTACGTTGCCAGAACGTGACCGTTCCGCGGATGCCGCGGTGTGGCAGCCAATACATTTGCGCACCACAACGGTCCCTGGCAAAATGGTGTGGGACCCAAAGGAATTCACCGTCGCTCCCAATTCAATCGTTGCGATTGAAATGGTCAATCCAGATTCCATGCAACACAATATGTTGGTGTGCGCTCCCGGCTCGCTCAGTGAAATTGGCGTGGCCGCCGACAAACTTGGCGAGGGCGCCATCGGAAAGCAGCGTGAATATGTTCCCGACTCTGCAAAAGTGCTTGAAATCATGGGTTTAACCGCGCCAAACACCACTGGATGGTTGTGGTTCATCGCTCCCGCAAAGCCGGGCACGTATCCGTTGGTCTGCACGTATCCAGGTCATTGGCGCATGATGAATGGCAAATTGAAAGTGCAGTAAAAAATTGGATACGTGTTGCCGCGGTTCGCAAAAATTTGTGCTCACTTTATTTCAAGCGGTGATATTTGAAATTGAGA
>CANJIC010000210.1 GCA_947474205.1 Planctomycetaceae bacterium
CGCCGGTCTTTGCCGTCACTTTCGCCTCCGACCATATATAGACATGGTCGCGGCGCAATTCGGCGCGCACTTGAATGGAGTCAAGTGGCAGTGAATGGCGCAGTGGAATCAATTCGTCGGTGCGCTTGGCCGCCTGAATGCCGGCAAGCCGTGCCACATCTAAAACATTTCCTTTGGCAAGCGAATTCTTACGGATGCGATTTGCAAGCTCCGGCGAAATCATCACGCGCGCCTCCGCAACGGCGCGCCGGGCGGTCACGGCTTTCTCGCCAACATCAACCATGGCGGCGCGGCCGTGGGCGTCCACATGGGTAAGACTACTTTTTGCGGGCACGCGTACTTTGAGGGCCCGTGACTGCGTCGATACATACTTCGTCACGCGCGATTGCTTCGCGGCGGGTGACTTCGCCGATACACGTTTCGCCGCGATTGATTTCTTCGCCACGCGTGATTTATTCGCCACACCAGCTGTAGATATTTTCTTCTTTGCCATTCTTGAAATCTCCTAATGCATCCACGCGTAAAATTTGTGCGCGCCAAGAGTCAGTTCGCCAGGCGCAACTTCAATAAATCCCACGCTTAAAGCGGCCGCGGCAATGTCGCCCGAGCCCTTGCCCGTAAGCAAATGCAACTCGCTGTGACCACTTGCGTTCACGCGCTCGCCCACAACGCGATACCACCACATTGGCAACGTTGCGTTGTCGGCATTGGCAACTGCGCGCGTGTGCGCCGCAAAGTGTTGCGTAGAAAGCCCCGCAAGCGCTCCAAGCATTTCAATACCAAGCCGCCGCGCGGTCACCATGACTGAAACTGGATTTCCTGGCAATCCCAAAATCATGCGTGCTGCCAGCGCGCCCGTTGCTGGTCGCACCGCTGCAAGCATTGGCCGTCCTGGTCGCTGCGGAAGTTTGTGAAAGATGGTGCGCGCGCCCAATCGCGCGGCAACTTGCGGAACAAAATCTTTATGTCCCATTGAAACTCCGCCCGTCAAAATCACCGCGTCCGTAACTTCCATCGCGCTCGCCAGAGTTTCCGCAAGTGAGTCCGCATCATCACGCGCATGCGTGCGTAAAACAATTTCAATCCATGGTCGCGCGCCAAGTAGGGACTCCAGCACGGGTCCATTGCTGTCGCGAACTTGCCATGGTTGGGCTTGCTCGTGCGCGCCAACAAGTTCATCGCCCGTGGTCACCAACGCTACGCGCACGCGCTTGCGCACAACCACTTGCGCCACTCCAAAGGAAGCCATCGCCCCAATAGTTGCCGCGCCAATCACCACGCCAGTGCGCGCAATCTCATCGCCGCATTTCGCGTTCTCGCCGCGGCGGCGAATATTCGCGCCAGTCTTGATCGCGCTTGCCTCAATCATCAATCGCACGCCGACATTATTCACCACAACATCTTCATAGCGCACCACCACATCCGCGCCAATCGGAATTGGCGCGCCCGTGACAATCCGAACAGCGTGTCCCGCGCGCATCTGTATTTGCGCATGTCCAATCATGGCTTCGCTCATGTCCGCGCTTCCATCAGATACGTTCGCAATGCCGCTCCCAACAATCGCCGCGCTGCCTCCAACAATCACCGCGTCGCCGCCAACAATCGCGTCGCTGACTTTTTCTAGCGCGGCCACGGGCAATCCATTCTCGCCCGCCATCACAATTAAATCCGCCATACGAACTGCAAATCCATCCATCGCACTCACATCAAGCGCGGGACTGTCGCGATCCGCGTGAATCGCTTGCGCCAATACGCGGCCATTGCATTGCGCCAGCGGAATTATTTCCGTTGCCACCACTTGCAATTGCGCGCGCACGGCGTCGATCGCCTCGCGCGGCGAACTGGGTTGTTGAATTTCAGTCATTGTTGCGATTGGATTCATGTTTCTGCGCATTTGCGGCAAGTTCATAGTGAACTTCATTCAAATGAGACTGCAATGATACGCTTTATAAATGACAATTCGCGTTCTTATTTTCGGTGCGCTTGCGCGTGAAGTGTCATGCAAAGAAATCACAATTGATGTTACCGCGCCCGCCACAGTGCGCGATATCAACCAGGCACTCGCCGCGAAACATCCTTCCAAAGCCGCATTTTTTCAATCAGCGCGCCTGGCTGTCAATCACGCTTTCGCAAAGCCAGACGCGCCCGTGCAACCCACCGACGAAGTTGCGCTGATTGAATTGGTTGGTGGCGGATGAGCGTTCTTGTTTTCATTTCTCATGGCGCGCTTGCAAACAAACACTTCTCGAATGTTTTGAACCCCGCGCCTGACATTCAACAAGTTGGCGCCACAGTTGTGTTTGAAGGAATCGTCCGCACCGATGAAGCGGGCCGCGCAATCCGCGCGCTGTCATACGAAGCCTACGAACCTATGGCAACCAACTCTTTGACCGAGTTGGCGCGTGACATTCTTTCCAAGCATGGGCTCATCGCCATCACGGTTGAACACAGTCGCGGTGAAGTCGCGGCAGGGGAGCGATCGTTCCGCCTCACTATTGATTCCGCGCATCGCAAAGAAGCGCTTGCCGCCATGGATGAATTCATCGACCGCATGAAGCGTGATGTGCCCATTTGGAAATCGCCGATTTATATTTAATTTATTTAGAAATCAACCACCAACCGCGGACATGGGCCGCGCTGGCTGCACAAATTCTGGAGACGCAATGTTGTGTCCCGCAAGTTTGGTCCACGTCACATCAATTAAAAAGTTTGCCAACTCCGCGTCGCTGGCGCCGCCGCGCAGTAATGTCATAACGCTCCATTCTTTCGTGCTAAACAAACACGGCCGTACATTTCCATCCGCGGTTAAGCGCAATCTGCTACACGCGCCGCAAAACGGATTACTCACCGGCGCTATAAATCCAATGCGTCCCGGCGCGCCATCCGTAAATCGATACGTGCGAGCGGTGCTGTGCGCGTCATCCATATTGGTGGCCGTCAACGCAAACACCTCCTCAATCGCCTCGCGCGTTTCCCGCGCCGTCACCATCAGTGAGCGGTCCCACGCATGCGCGGAATCCAGCGGCATGTATTCAATAAAGCGCATCTCCACGCCAAAGCGCCGCGCCAAGCGCGCCAACTCCACGGCCTCGTCGTCGTTTTGTCCGCGCACCAACACCGCGTTCAACTTCAGCGGAGTCAATCCTTCGGCCACGCACATTTCAATTCCCGCAATCACATCTTCGGGCGTCACTGTGGAACGCGTCACGCGCGCGAAGCGATCTGCGCGCACCGAGTCAATGCTTATGGTCATGCGATCAAGTCCCGCGCGCTTCCACGCGGAAAGTTTCTGGCGCGTCAACAGCGACCCATTGCGGATCATGGCAATCTCCACATCCGGGGCGGCGCGAATGCCAGAAATAATTTCCGTCAACTTCGGAGGCAGCGTTGGTTCTCCACCCGTCAAGCGAATCTTGCGCACGCCGAGTGACTGCGCCACGCGCGCCATGCGAATAATTTCGCCTGGCGTCATGACATTTTCGCGCGGCTGAAATTGCACATCAGGCTCCATGCAATACACGCAGCGAAAATTGCAGCGATCCGTAATGCTGATGCGCAAATCCAAAATCGTTCGTCCGTGTGAATCCATCATGCGTCCGCCCGCACGAATGTGCGCCGGCGCCGCGGGCAACTGCTCTGGTGTCGCACCCAAACCTCGCTTTGTTGCCGCGTTCCTTCCCACTTCATCAACCGCGCGAAATTGCGGCAGCGAAAGCGCAATCGCGTCGTCGGCCAATTCAGTTTCTCGCACATCAAATTGCATTGCAATTGAAGGCTAACACATTACGCGCAATTTCAATGCACACAAAAACACCGTGGCGCTTTCAAGGCAGCCACGGTGTTCGTTCTATCGTTC
>CANJIC010000211.1 GCA_947474205.1 Planctomycetaceae bacterium
CTGATCAAGCGCGCGCAAAAGCGCGAACTCGCCGCGTTGGCGAAGGGGCGGCATGAGATCCGCTTTGGCGTGCAGTGCTTGGCCAAAGTCGCGCATATCAATGTCGTCGCCACCCGTGAGCAACACGCCGTCAAGGGCGTCAAGCGCGTCGGCCGCCAATTCTGGAATGTGCGGAATTAAAAATGGAACGCCGCCGGCTTCTTTTACGCTGTTGACATACGCGCTGTGCACAATGAAAAAAGTTTTTCCATTTTCTTCTTTCACGTTGCAAGAAATTCCAATGATTGGCCGCGCCATTGCAGCAGTTTACGCAGTTGGCGTGGGGGTGTATCTACGCACAATGTGGCGTTTTTTTAGACGCGCTTACACAGAAGGCTTGTGCGCGCCATGTGGCTTCAATGGATGCGGCATGGAGCGCAGTCTTGTGGCCGCAATAAACGCCCCCGCCAAGGTGGCGGTGCAAATCCACCAACCTATGGCCACGCTGTTCGCCAACACTTCGCGCTCAATGGTTTGCAGTGGCGCGTTAGCGGCAAGTTCGTCAATGGCCGCGCGATTACCCTTGGACGCTTGTTGCAACAATTCGCGCGCCGGCGCGCGTTGCTCTTGCGGCAGCGTTTGTTCAACGCGTTTCTCAATGGCGGACTCATGCGACAAAAGAATGGCGGAGCCAACAACGGCAACGCCAAGTGATCCACCAATTTGTCGCAGTGTTTGCACAAGGCCGCTCACTTGTCCACGCTGCGCCGGCGCCACTCGGCTCATGGAATCCGTATTCACCGGGCTCATGACAAAACCAATTCCAGTTCCAAGCACAAACATGCCCGTGGCCAGCAGTGGATAATTGGCAAGCGAGGCGGCCGTGGCTTGCACCGCCATACCAATAACGCACAAAAACGTGCCAATTAACGCTGGTTTTCGCACGCCCACGCGGTCGTACAAGCGCCCCGCGAAATGAATCACAATAATGATTGGCGCCAACATGGGCAGCAGGCTTGCGCCCGCTTTCAGTGGATCAAACAGCAAAACATTTTGCGCGTAAATGCTTCCGTAAATCACCAAGCCAGTCATGGCGAATTGCGTGGCGAACAAAATTGCCGCGTCAATGGCAATGGCGGGGTCGGCGAACAAGTTCACCGCCAACAATGGTGATGGATGTTTTCTTTCCCACCACACAAAGAGTGGAAGAAGAATGACGCCCGCAAGAAGTGCGCCGACGATCGCCGGATTGCTCCAGCCAAACTCGCTGCCCTGCATGAGTCCCCACACAAAAAGTGGAAGGCTGGTCAGAAGAAGAATCGCGCCAACAAAATCATTTCCGCGTTTGGGCGCGCGCACATCAACTGGGCGCGCGATGAATGTCAGCGCAATGGATACAAGCGCGATTGGAATGTTCAGCCAAAAGTTCCAGCGCCAGTTGGCGTACTGCGTGATGGCGCCGCCAATGACCGGACCCGCGGCTAGAAAAAGCATGGGAATTCCCGCATACACAGCCATGGCTTTTCCGCGCTCGCCGGGCGCGAAACTGTTCACAACCAAACTTGCGCTAGCAGGTTGCATGATGGCCGCGCCAAGACCTTGCAACACGCGCGCCGCGACAAGTTGCGCGCCGCTGTCGGCCAGTCCGCACCACACACTTGCCAATGCGAACAAGATCACGCCCGCAAGAAAAACTGGAACGCGTCCAAACGCGTCGGCGGCGCGGCCACCCACCGCGACAAAGCTGGCCAGCACCAACACATACGCGTTAATGACCCATTGCAATTGAAGTGGAGTGATGACCAAATCACTTTGAATAGCGGGCAGCGCAACGCCCACCACCGTGGTGTCAAGCAGAATCATGCACAAACTTCCGGTCATGGCGAACAGCGTCAGCCACTTACGCGGGTTGACTGAATGTGCGTGTGCGTGCGTGGTCATGAAATAGTTGCACGCTCTTTCATGGCGTGTTGAAATTGTTCATGCAATAACACAACTGCGGTGGCGGATTTTTTTTGCGTGCGCATGTTCATGAACTAGTTGGCCTTGGCGCGTTCACGCTGAAGTTTGCACTTTGCGAAAGGAACGCGCGCGGATTATCAAAACTGATCTTGTGAATGTCCGCCGCCGTGTGGCCGCGCGCGCGCATGGTCACGACAGCTTTTGGAACCGCAAGCGGATCGCTGTGGCCCCAATCGCCGGCGGAATTAATCCAAATACGCTCAGTTCCGTGCATTTCCATAATGTCGACGGCGCGCGCGGCGGTGCATTTTGTGTCTGGATACAGCGTCATGCCCGCCCACATTCCGCGCTCAAGCACCATGCGCACGGTGTGCTCCTCAACATGGTCAACCAAAATGCGCGCGGGATTTATTTTTCCGTGCGCGGCGATCGCGTCCAAGATAAGTCGCGTGCCCTTAAGTTTGTCCTCCAAGTGCGGCGTGTGGATAAGCACGAGTGAATTGTGTCGCGCGGCAATTTCCAAATGCTCCTCGAACACGGCCAGCTCCGTTTTGCTGTTGCGGTTCAAACCAATCTCGCCAACGCCAAGCACATTGGGTCGCGACAAAAAATCCGGAATCATGCTCATCACTTCGCGCGCAAAGCCGTGGTCCTCGGCCTCTTTGGGATTGATGCAAATCCACGCGTGGTGTGCAATGCCGTACGCGGCGGCGCGGCGTGGTTCGCTTTCAGTGAGCTGGCGGAAATAATCATGAAAGCCAGCGGCGCTGCTGCGATCAAAGCCCGCCCAAAATGCGGGCTCGGTCACGGCCACGCAACCCGCGGCGGCCATGCGCGCGTAGTCGTCGGTGGTGCGGCTGACCATGTGAATGTGTGGATCTATATACATATGGTTTGCGTGAATGTCTGACAGTGGTTTGCGAATGTGATGTGTTTGAAAGAGTGAATGCGTGATGTGCTTTGAGTCAATTTGCGTCGCGTAGAAATTCTCACGCCTTGTGTTGTGGGTGGGCTCCACGCGCGGCTTTGCCATCGGCGTGCGCCACGGGCTCAGTGGTTGGATCGCTCCAAGATTTCAGAATGCGCTCGACGCGAGTAGGCGAAGCATCAAGCGCAATTGAAAGCGCGGCGCGAATGGCTTCAACGCGAAAGTCAGTCGGCGCATCGTCGCCAGGCGCGCGATCAAGTCGATCAAGAAATGCGGCGATATCAAGAACTTTGGCGCGGGCATCAATGAATCCAAGATCGATCAATGTCTTGCGATCAAGTGGCGGCTTACCTGCGGGCGTGTTCATGCGTCAAGTGTATTGCAAGCAATCACATTCATGACGGAATATTTATGGATGCATACAGGGTTTGCCGCAGTCATTTCAGATGCCTGTGGAGACCGCGAGTGTGCGAAGCATGGAGATTGCTTTGCGAAAGTCGTCGGCGCTGATGCGCGTGACTTCATGGGATGTGCCAATGGCGGTGAGTAGCGGAATAGCGAAATTGCCGCCTAAATGCTGGCGAAATTGCTCTAGACCGTGGAAAATTTCTTGAGTTGATTCAAGCAATGAATGCCACACAGGAAGTTGCAGCGATTGCAGCAGTCGAATAATTCGCGCGGCTACTGACTGATCAAGCAAATTCAATTCAACGGCCAGGCACGCGTCAAGCGCTATGCCAATACTGACGGCTTGGCCATGGGGCACGGCAAAAGAACTGAGCGCTTCCAAGCGATGCGCGCTCCAATGTCCATGATCAAGTGGGCGCGCGGAGCCAACTTCAAATGGATCGCCACCATTTACAATATGTTCGCGATGTAGCCACGCGCTGCGTTGCAGAATGGGAGCGGCGACTTTCATGTCGCGCGAAACAATATGTGTGGCGCAAGTTTCAAGTTGCTCAAACAGCGGCGCGTCTTTGAGCA
>CANJIC010000212.1 GCA_947474205.1 Planctomycetaceae bacterium
GCGAAACCAATGCCCCATGCGCCTGTGTCTTCGCAGCGCTGAGCCTTGCTTGGGAAGGAACCGCCGTCTGGACCAACCTTGGTTGTGCTGTAGACATAGTCGCTAAACAGGCCGTCTTGTGTGGCGCTTGCCACGAATGCAACGGATGAGGAAACGCTTGACCAAAAAGTTGTGTCCATTACTCCATTGAAATCCGCATCAACAACAGATCCAACTTCGCCGATGAAATCTTTCACCAGCATGTATGTTTTATTGTTGTCGGCTTGGAAATCTAGGAATGAGAAAAGATTTGGCGTGGTCAGCGTGTAAGAAGGTTCCGCCACAACGTAGTAGCCGCTTGCAGGAATGAGTCCTGACAATTGAATCGCGCTTTCGATGTAGCCGTTCTGCGCCGGAGGAGTCGCGTAGTCATCGTTGCCAATGACAATCAGGGTGTAGGTGGAAAGATCAGTTCCAGCCACGCCTTTAATCTCGGCGTAAATCTGGGTGTCGATACCGGTTTGTTGCACACGGATTTCATTGATGTCCTGCGCAAACGCCGCGGAAGTTGTTGCTAACAGGAGTCCAGCGATGAGGTTGGTTCGCATAATTTGGGGCCCTAGTAAAAGCAATACACCATCCGGTGCCTGAGAATCCTTCTCGGGGCGATGAAACCGTCGGTGAACTACTTACATAAACATACTCCGCTTTCTGATAAATCCAAATGGAAAGTTGCTAAATCATGAAATCATTTTGCTTTGTGAACGGAATCTGAACCATGTATTTCTGAATTGTTCGCCTTTACAAGTGTGAACAAGAGGGTTTCCAGTAGCCCGATAACAGAAGCGGCGACCCATTTAATTTGGATCGCCGCTTTAAAAGATATATGAAAGTTTGCGGTATCAACCGCAAGCCGTGCTTACTTGGTCGGTTCGTCGTCGTTGCCTTTGGCGCGAACTGGGGCCGCCTTCTTGGATGATGAGGCCGCGGCTGGAAGCTCCGTTGGATCGCCACCAGTAATGATTGGAATAGTCATTGGACTTAAGAAAATTTCCACACGGCGGTTGGCGGCGGCGCCATTGGCACCGTTGGCAACCACTGGTCGATATTCGCCGTAGCCCGCGACCTGCATGCGGTTGGCGGCAACGCCATCGGACACAAGCGCGTCACGCACGCTGATGGCGCGATGCGCCGACAGATACATGTTGGTTGGATGCTGCGCTGCGACGCGACGAATTGGAACATTGTCGGTGTGACCAACAACTTTCACTTCGAATTGTTGCGCCACTGATTGATTCAAAATGCCGGCGAGTTTGTCAACCAATGTTTTTGCCGCTGGCTTAATGGCGACCGAGCCAGAATCAAATGTGAAGTCGCTTGAGAAGCGCAACATTCCTGTGCGCGCGTCAAAGGTCAACACATCTGGATATTGCGCGGCCAAATCAGCGAGCGCTTTATTCAACTCCGCAGGAAGTGGACCAACGCCCATTTCACCAACTTGTTTGAGAAGACGCTCGTAATCGGCAAGCAATTTGTCGATGTCGCCCTTGGCTCCATTGCGAAGACCAGCGAGTGCTTCAAGGTCGGCCGCGGCCGCAGCCATTTGCGCGCGAAGACGTTCTTCATTTGTGCGCGCTGTTTGCAAATCACTTTGCGTGGCCAACAATGTTTGCTCTTGACCGCGGTAGGCGGTCAACAAATCATCGTACTTTTGTTGAGGCACGCACGCCGCAAATAAGAGTGGAACAAGAACAATGAATGTGATTCGCTTCCATGCCATCGAAGGTTCTCCAGTAAGTGGGTCGAATGCGATTTCTAGCGATCGCTTAAGGTGGCGAGTGTAGCGCAAGTGGGTGAAACGCGACGAGGCGAAACGACTTTAATTCACGCATCGAGCGACTGCGAAGGTTTGGGATAGTTTCAAATTGGTTTGAGTTGGGTTGTCAAAGTTGGCGCGCGCGCTTGACCTACAAGAAATTGCACCTAGGCTTTAAGTTGTTCATAAGTTGATCACCTATGCTTGCGCGGCGTCAGTATTTGCATCCAAGTTTCCAGCGTCATTCAACCGATAGATAAAGAGAACCGTGACTTCAGAGCAAACGCAACAGTCAAATCAGCAACCCAATTCCAATGCGGATGGTGGCTTGAAGCAACTCGCCGCCAAGGCGGGACCTTATCCAACGATCGCATATCGATTTGTGCGCGACGGATTGTCGCGAACTGTGGAACGCTCGCAAGGGTTGGAATCATCCGAGGCGGACCGACATATTTCTGGGCAACAATTATGCATGGGCCTGCGCGAATTCGCCATTGAGCGCTACGGTTTGTTGGCGCCAGTGGTGTTGCAAAGTTGGCATGTGCATCGCACCGATGATTTTGGCCGCATTGTGTTTGCCATGATCGACGCTGGGATGCTCAGCAAAACCCCGCAGGATTCATTTGAAGATTTCCGTGGCGTATTTGATTTTGGCGAGGCCTTCAGCCGCGACCGATTGATCAACGCCATGAATCAGCGCTGAAGAACGGGTGCTTGGTTGAGCATGCGCGGCCTTTGGCCGAATGTTGAAATTGAATTATGAAATCTCGCCAGAGTTGGCGGAATCGTTTAGCATTCGCTTCATGCCCGACGAACAAGACACAACGCGTCTGTCCAAATTGCACTTGTGGCAAATTCAAGGTGTTCGAGACGCGCTGGTCATTGCAACATTTGTTGTGATTTTCTACGCGGGGTACGCCATGCGCTCGGTGACGGTGCCGCTGTTGATTGCGTTTGGTCTGGCGTACTTGGTGGAGCCAATAGTGGAAAGTTTGTGTCAGCGGTTGCGCATGTCGCGGCCCGCGGCGGTGGGAACAATCATGGCGACCGCTGGGTTGGGATTGCTTGTGGCCTTGGTGATCGCGGTGCCCATTGTGATTGGTCAAAGTGTTTCATTTGTTGAATCATTTCGCAGTGGACGCTTTAACTCCGTGATTGACCGCGCGCAGGCGGTTGTGCCGGAGCCATATCAAGATCAAGTGCAAAAAATTCGCTCGTGGTTCAGTGAGAATGTTGGTTCTGGCAGCGGCATTGCTCCGAGCGAATTTGCTGTGGATGCAAGCAATGCAACGGCGAAATCAACCAGCGCCGTGAATGGCGACGCCGTACATAAAGACGCCGCGAAAACGCAGGAGCCCGCCAGCGCTGACGCCGTCAAGGCGCAAAAGACCGATGCGGGCGTCGCCGCGAATACTGCCGCAAATAATGCTGTAAATAATGTTGGCACTTCCGCCGCGAATGCCACGGACACGACCGTTGCGGATAAAGCATCAGCGAAATTGGTGAACCAAGCGGCCATTGACATTGCGGTGGAAGAGGCGCTTAACAAGCGCGGCTATGTTGGCGCGCAGCCAGGCGGAGCATTTTCATGGACCAACATGTTTGGATCAAGCGTGCAGGGCGTGCTTACCACGGCGCTTGAATTTCTGACAATTGGATTCTTGACCGCGTTGATTCCATTTTACTTTTGGTTTTTCTCCGTCAGCTTTCCGTCGGCCATCGCCAAATTGCGTGGCTTGATTCCAGAGAAGCACCGCGAAGGAACCGTGAAGTTGATCGTGGAAATGGATCACGCGGTGAGCGGATTTGTGCGCGGACGAATTGTGATTAGTTTGATCATGGCGATCATGTTTGCCATTGGTTGGAAGGTGTGCGGCGTTCCGTACGCCATTACGCTGGGATTGGTGATTGGCTTGTTTAGCGTGGTGCCATATTTAAGTGCGGTGGGTTTGCCCATCGCCATTGGTCTGTTGATTGTGGACCAACTTGTGCTGCCCGAGGAGGCGCGCATGAGTTGGATGTGGATTGTGCTTGGGCCGTCGCTGGTGTA
>CANJIC010000213.1 GCA_947474205.1 Planctomycetaceae bacterium
GGCATGGCTGGTTTTCCAGAGCCGCGCGAAAGTGCCTATGACCTTTTCAGCGTGGGCCACGCCGGCACCGCAATTTCCACCGCCGTCGGAATGGCGCGCGGCGATTCACTGAACGGCGACGGCTTTGATGGAACAAATCCAAACGGCCGCCGTGTTGTGTCGCTCATTGGCGACGCCAGCATTGTCAACGGACTCGCCATGGAAGGTCTCAACAGCGCAGGCACATTGCGCCGTCAATTCCTTGTCGTTCTCAACGACAACGGCATGAGCATCGCCAAGCCGCAAGGCGCGCTGGCCAGCTACTTCGATCGTCTGCGCATGAGTCACGGCTACGCGGAATTTAAAAAGCGCGCCAAGGATGTTGCCAAACTTATTCCTGGCGGTCGCGAAATGTCGGAGCTGTATCACCGCATGGGCGACATGAGCAAAGCCGCCATCAGCCACGACGCGTGGTTTGAGCACTTTGGAATTGTCGCCGTCGGTCCAATCGATGGCCATGATTTTAATTCGCTCATTGAATTCTTCACCGAGGCCAAGCACTTCGACCGCCCAATGGTTTTGCATGTCAAGACCGTCAAAGGCAAGGGTTTTTCATTCTGCGAATCCGATCCATCGGCAACGCATTCGCCTGGTCCGTTCTCCGTGCCTGACATGGAAAGCGAAGGCTGCCGCATTGAGTTGAAGAAAAGTTCGCGCTCTTTCACAAGCGCTGTCGGCGACGCGTTGACGGAAGTCATGAAGCGCGATCCAAAAGTTGTCGCGTGCACCGCGGCCATGCCGGACGGCACTGGAATTTCCAAAGTTGCCGCCGCGTTTCCAGAGCGCACTTGGGACTCGGGCATTTGCGAGAGTCACGCTTTGGACATGATGGCTGGCCTTGCCAAAACTGGTTGGAAACCTTTCTTCGCCGTGTACAGCACGTTCATGCAACGCGCTTTCGATCAAGCTTTCCAAGAAGTCGCGCTGCAAGGCCTCGCTGTTCGCCTGTTGCTTGATCGCGCCGGCTTGGTTGGCAACGACGGCGCCGTGCATCACGGCTTCTGCGATATTTCTTTGCTTGCTTCGCTTCCAAACGCCGTCTTAATGGCCGCCATGGATGAGCCCAGCCTGAAGTGCGCGCTTGAATTCATGCGCAAGCATGACGCAGGCTTAAGCGCGCTTCGCTATCCACGTGAAGCCGTCAGCGATCTGTTCACCAAACAAGAATGTCCAGAATTTGTTTTGGGCAAGGCGCGCGCGTTGGTTGAGCACACTTCTCCAGATGTCGCGGTTCTGGCCTACGGCGTCATGGCCATTGAAGGCGCAACCGCGCTCAAATCTCTTGACAGCGAATACCGCGTCAACTTGTACGACGCGCGCTTCGCCAAGCCAGTGGACATTCAACTTCTTGAATCGCTTCTAAGCAAAAATATTCCAGTGGTCACCGTGGAAGATCATTCCGTGCGCGGCGGCTTTGGCAGTTGCGTGTTGGAGGCCTGCAATGAACGCGGCCTAGACACACGACTCATCACCCGCATGGGTTTGCCTGATCAATGGATTTATCAAGGCGAGCGACGCGAGCAACTGGTGGAAGCCGGCATTGATGCCACCAATATCGCGCGAACCATTCGCGCCGTGGTGGAAGCCGCTCCAAAAGCAACTCGAACCGCATCCAAAAGCGCCGTTCGCGTTTCTTAATGCGCCGCACAGCGCGCTCAACGTTCATCGACGTCATTTCATCGCGCTATAAACGCAAAGTGTTCGCGCCATCTCGAAGCATGGCGCGCGGTCAAGAACAAACTCAAATATGTGTGATTTGTTTTTCATGGCGGCAAATAAAGCAATATGAATTCGCACATTTCGCCTAGGATTGCGCAACCATGTTTGAATCACTCTCAGAAAAATTAGGCGGCGCGCTTCGACGGCTCTCTGGTCGCGGAAAAATAACCGAAGACAATGTGCGCGAGGCCATGGCCGATGTCCGCACCGCGTTGCTTGAAGCCGACGTGCATGTTGAAGTGGTGCGCGACTTCTGCGACTCCATCGTGCAAGAAGCGATTGGCAGCGAAGTCACCAAGAGCCTCAACCCGGCGCAGGAAATTGTTGGCCTTGTGCATAAAAAACTTGTGGAGTTGATGGGCCCAGTGGACCCCAACATTATGTCTGTGACGCCGGGACCCACCGTGGTTCTGTTGTGCGGCTTGCAAGGCGCGGGCAAAACAACCACCGCTGGAAAATTGGCGGCGCGCTTAAGCGAGCAAGGCCGCAGCGTTCTAGTTGCTGCGTGCGATTTGCAACGACCCGCCGCCGTTGAACAATTGCGCATCGTCACCGAGCAAGTTGCCGCCGAAGGCAAAGGCGGAGCGCGCGTGGCGTTCTTTGGCGAGCCCGACAAGTGCGCGGAATATGGCAAAGCCGTTGGCGTTGCGGTTGGCGTGGCGCAACGCGCCTACCGCGCCGCGCGCGAGGGCCGCTTCGACACGCTCATTGTCGACACCGCGGGTCGCCTGCATGTTGACGACACGCTCATGCGCGAATTGCAAGGCGTTCGCCGCGCCACCGAGGCGCATCAAACATTGTTGGTCGTTGATTCCATGGCTGGTCAAGACGCGCTCATCGCGGCGAAATCTTTCCATGAGCAATTGCATGTCGACGGCATCATTCTCAGCAAGTTCGACTCCGATAGCCGTGGCGGCGCCGCGCTCAGCGTGAAGTATGTCACTGGCGCGCCCATTCTTTTCGTGGGCGTGGGCGAGCGCTTTGACGCGCTTGAACCATTCCATCCAGAGCGCATCGCCGGCCGCATGTTGGGCATGGGCGACGTGGTCAGCCTGGTGGAGAAGGCGCACAAAGAAGTCGATCAAGATGAGGCCCAGCGCATGGCCGAGCGCATGGCCAAGGGCCAATTCACCATGGATGATTTTCTGTCGCAGCTGAAATCACTGCGCCGCATGGGCCCCATGAAACAAATCTTGGGCATGCTTCCAGGCGTTGGCTCCATGATGAAAGATGTCAACGTGGATGACAAGCAACTTGATCGCATTGAAGGCATCGCCCGCAGCATGACCGCCGCCGAGCGCAAAGATGTGCGCTGCGTTGATCAACAGAAAAGTCGCGCGCGCCGCATTGCCGCAGGCAGTGGATCCACCATCGCGGAAGTGGGCAAACTTGTGAAGCAATTTGAGGTCATGCAAAAAATGACCACACAACTTGCCGGTCTTGGCGCCATGGGAAAAATGAAAGCCATGAAAGACATGGCTTCAGGTGGCCCCGGCGGCATGCCAAACATGGGCGCGTTGATGGGACGCAAGTCCACGCACACACAAAGTATCAAGAGCAAATTCAAAGCGCGCAAAAAGCGCTGACTATATTGAGCGCATGAATTGAATTTCCATTGTGTCAAAGTTTGGACACATCGCGTGGCGCAGCCAATCAATCGTCAAGCAACAACACGGGGCTGTGTTAATTCAGCGGCAATAAATCATCCGCCTGGCCACTGCCCCACGCTTTCACGCGCGGCATGATCACTTCGCGCCCGTAAATCTTCAAGCACGCCGCCACCGGAATGCTGAGCAACATTCCGTACACGCCCGCCAGCGCGGCGCCCGCAAGCACCGCTACAAAAATACTCACAGGTCCCAAGTCCGTTGCGCGTCCGGCGATCACGGGAATCAGCACGTATCCCTCCAGTAATTGCACAATCGCATACACCAGCGACGGCCCAAGCACAATCCACATCCAACTCATGCGCGCCTCCTCGGGCAGCACAAGTTGGTCCACAATCAACAGACCAATGGCGATGGGCAAACCCACCGCACTTAAATATGGCACCACGCTAAACAAGCCAATCACCAA
>CANJIC010000214.1 GCA_947474205.1 Planctomycetaceae bacterium
ACTGTTGCCAATGCATGTGGTGCAACCGTAACCAACCACATAAAAACCAAGCGCCTCAAGCGCCGGCATGGAGCCGGACTTCTTCAAATATTCCGTCACAACTTTGCTGCCTGGCGCCAAGGAACTTTTAACCCACGGCTTGCGAAGTAAGCCAAATTCATGGGCTTTTTTGGCCAAAAGACCAGCGCCAATCATCACGCTTGGATTGCTGGTGTTGGTGCAACTGGTGATGGCGGCAATCACCACGGCGCCATTTTTTAGAATGCATTCTTGACCATCCATCATAATGGCCACGCCGTCATCGGCCAGCGCGGTGGCCGTGGCGCCACTTGCCGCGGCGGATTTACCAGCGGATTTTAATTTTGGTAGCGCCGCGTGCCACGAACTTTTCATGGCCTTCAACTCCACGCGGTCTTGCGGACGAGATGGCCCCGCCAAACTTGGCGTGATCGTTGATTGATCCAGTTCAAGAACTGTGGCGTACGAAACTTCGCGCGCATCGTCGCGCCAAAAACCTTGCGCCTTTGAATACATCTCCACGGTCTTGATTAAATTCTCGTCGCGGCCAGACAAGCGCATGTAGGTCAACGTCTGTTCATCAATTGGAAAGAAGCCGCACGTCGCGCCGTACTCCGGCGCCATATTGGCAATGGTGGCGCGATTGGCAACCGGCATGTCAGCCAAGCCCGCGCCAAAAAATTCCACAAACTTGTTCACCACGCCATGTTTGCGCAACATTTCCGTGACACGCAAAACCAAATCGGTGGCCGTTGCGCCCTCGGGCAACTTGCCCGTTAGGCGAACTCCAACAACCTCCGGAATCAGCATGTAAATAGGTTGTCCCAGCATTACGGCCTCGGCCTCAATGCCGCCCACGCCCCAACCTAAAACACCCAAGCCGTTGATCATGGTGGTGTGGCTGTCGGTTCCCACCAAACTATCTGGATAGAGCACGCCATCTTTTTCCCACACCACTTTGGCTAGATATTCCAAATTCACTTGATGCACAATGCCCGTTCCCGGCGGCACCACGCGGAAATTTTTAAACGCGCCCTGGCCCCATTTCAAAAATTCATAGCGCTCCATGTTGCGTTCAAATTCTTTTTCACTGTTAATCGTCAACGCCACGCCGCTGGCATACGCATCCACTTGAACCGAGTGGTCAATCACCAAATCGCAGGGAACAAGGGGATTCACACGCTTGGGGTCGCCGCCCATTCGCTGCATGGCGCCGCGCATGGCGGCCAAATCAACCACGCAAGGAACGCCCGTAAAATCTTGCAACACCACGCGCCCTGGCATGAACGGAATTTCCTCATCGCTTTGACGCTTGGGATCGCTGGCGGCGATCGCCTTCACATGCTCTTGCGTGTACACGCGGCCATCCACATTGCGCAACACGCTTTCAAGCAACACCTTGATTGAATAGGGAAGTCGATCCACATCGCCAAACTTTTTCAGCGCAGAAAGGCTGTAATAATGCATTTGCCCAAGCGGCGTGGCAAGTGCGGTGCGGGCTGCAAACGGATCGTGTGCGGTGTGCGACATGGTGTGTTCCTACATGCAAAAAAGTTGCGAATAAAGGGTTGATTCTAGCGAAATCTGCGAGCCATGAAATCCTTGAATGCCCTACAAATTCAATTGAACATGTCGTCAGATACTAAGCCCAAGCACCGCGAATGAGGCGGGTGAAATTACATCTGACGCATGACACGCCATCGTGTTGTTGCAAGTTCACACACTCATTCTTGTCACAATGAATCGCCCTTGCTGCGCAACGTAATTTCCGCGCGCGGCCCATGCACCATGTGCTCAGCGGGAACGCTTTCAGTAAGAAACACTCCGCCGGCAATCACGCATCCCGCGCCAATCACCGTATCGCCGCCCAAAATTGTGGCGCCCGCATACACGGTCACATGATCTTGCAATGTTGGATGACGCTTATAATTTTTGCGCGCGCGGCCACTCTCATCTTGCTCAATGCTTTTGGCGCCCAGGGTGACGCCCTGATAAATCTTGCAACGCTTTCCAATGACGGTGGTCTGCCCAATCACAACGCCAGTGCCGTGGTCAATGAACAAGCCCGCGCCAATGGTCGCGCCAGGATGAATATCTATTCCAGTTCTGCGATGCGCAATTTCCGCCAACATGCGCGGCACCAAGGGCGCGCCAAACCCATGCAATTCATGGGCAAATCTGTGCACAATTAACGCCTGCACGCCGGGATAGCACAAAATAACTTCATCCACGCTTTGCGCGGCGGGGTCGCCATCAAATGCGGCCGCGGCGTCGGCGGCCAGCAACGCGCGGATATTTGGAATAGCCGACACCAATTTCGCCACAACCTGCGCCGCTTGCGTTGCAGAGGCGTTCTCATCTTGTGCCATTTTTGGCGCTGGCGGCGCGGTCAACGACTGGCTATTCGCGGCGCTGTTGTGCGTTGAACTTGCCTGCACATGCATTGCCGCAAACACTTGCGGCACAAGGCAACGCACAAGTTGCTCAACATTGTGCTCAACGGTTGCGCTAGCACCACTTGTTTGCGCTGCAAAAAAACCAGGAAACGCCAACGAGCGAAATAGGTCTATCGCCAATTCCAACGCCGCGGAATCTGGAACAAGCGACCCGCGCGCGCGCTTGGCCATTGGCAAAGACTCAACGCTGTCCTGAATGGCGGCAATGAACTTGCCCATTTCCGTGCCGTGATTCGCTTGATTCATGCGCCAATAGTACGACACTTGAACCGCCATCGAGCGTCTTCATTTCAAATGCCCGCCAGGGATTCTCAGCTCGCACACATCACGTGGCAAATTCACTTGGCAAATTCACGCACAAATCACTTGGCTGGATATTCAAACACGCCGCGCCCACTCTTGTCACCAAGTCGCCCCGCCGTCACTAATTGGCGCAGCAGCGGACACGGAAAAAACTTGGGGTTTCCCAACTCGCGGTGCATCACCATCATGATGTCGTGACAGACATCAAGCCCAATAAAATCCGCCAGTCGCAGCGGCCCCATTGGAAAATTGCAACCCAATTTCATAATCTGATCAATGTCCTCCGGCTTCGCAACGCCCTCCATCCAAGCGTAAAAAGCCTCGTTAATCATGGGCATTAACACTCTATTTGAAACAAACCCCGCTCGATCATTCGCGGGCACCGGCGTCTTGCCAAGCGCCTTGGCCAGCGCAATGGTTCGCTCGGTGGTCTCTTCACTAGTGGCAAATCCTTTGATCACTTCCACAAGCGCCATCACTGGAACTGGATTAAAGAAATGCATTCCAATCACGCGCGCCGCATCCGCGCCCAGCGCCGCGGCAATATCCGTAATGGAAATACTGCTTGTATTGCTGGACAAAATCGCTGGCGCCGGAAAGTGCGCCTGCATTTCGCGGAAGATCTTCTTCTTCAATTCAACATTCTCGGTGGCTGCTTCAATCACCCACTGCGCCCCCTTGGCTTGATCCATTGCGGCCACGTAATGAATTCGCGCCCACGCCGCATCTGCCTCCGCTTGCGTCATGCGTTTCTTTTCAACCGCCCGCTCCGCTGTTTTCTTGTGATAGGCGCGCGCGCGATCAAGTTGCTCTTGCTTCACATCCACTTGAAACACATCTATTCCTGCGGCTGCAGCCACAAAAGCAATTCCAGACCCCATAGTTCCCGCTCCAATCACCGCGCATTTTGTAATTGCCATACTCATTGGTTGATTCCTTTTTTGTGGGCTACGTGACACAGAGTGACTGCGAGATTGAACAACAAACCAGCTTCTTGTGTTGCCGACCAACAATTTTTATAAACTTTATTGATATGAAATTATGGTCG
>CANJIC010000215.1 GCA_947474205.1 Planctomycetaceae bacterium
CGAGGTGATTGGTCCGCCACTCATGCGCCTAGGTGTGATCCGCAGCGGCGAAGCGCGTACATAACTACGTACAGATTTAAGTATTTTATTTTTTGTCGCGACGTTTCGCCGCCGCCTTGTCAATCTCGCCCAGCGTGTCGCAAACACGGTTCATGTCTAGCGCAATGTCGCGCATGGTGGGGGGATTGATTTTGTTCAGGAACTTTTGCACGCGTTGGTGCTTTTGAATTTTTGAAAGAGGTACGAGTCCTGCTGGCGGAAAGCCGTTCTCTTGATCCTTTGCGTATTTTATTTGGTTCACTTCCCACGCGTCGACGATACCTTTTACGCTATCGGGTGTGAACACATCATCCATGCTTACCAATGTTCCGTCTGGGCTTGCGGCTGGTTTCTCGGATGAGCAATACACAATATAAACAGCAAAAAGCCACGATGGCGATTTTCGTGCAACCGCCTTGGCTAATTCCTCGGTTCCGTCTTCGTTGTAAAAGATCCAGCGCAACATAGCTAGGTAGTGCAGATTCGGGCTCAACGTTGCGGATATTTTCTTTTGTGCCGCGCGAAATCCAAACGCGTCGCTGCGGGGAATTGTTGCAATAGCCAGATCAAGTTTGCCGCGCAGTTCGTCGGTGACTCCGCGACGAATGGCAAAGTGGCCAACCGCCACGGCAATTTCCTGCGCAATACTTTGGCTGGCAAGCGCATGTGTGAATGTGGGATCGCTTGTCAGCGCGTTGCTGGCGGCGATCGCCATGCAAATAAGTCCAAGAGATTGCTCGGCGTTCCACTTGGGCAACATACTTTTTGCCAGCGCCATGCGCGCCGCGCCGCGCAATCCGCCCACCAACGCCAAGTTCAGCGGCGAGCCGTCCCCAGCAAATTTATCAAACGAAATCACTTTGCTCTCACACGCCATGGCGCGGCGCATGCATTCAAACACCGTGGTGTCGCAGGCATCCAGCGTGGCAATGGCGGTGGCCAGAAGCGGCGAATCATCAGTCACGCAACTCAAGCGCAACAATTCAACGGCGGCTTGTTGCTCATCATTCAGCGAGCGCGCGGCGGCGGCGGCACGGCTCCACCAAATTGCGGGAACGCCAATCGCGCCGGCGTTTAATTTGCAAGATGCAATTCCTTGTAGCGTGGCCATCAGCGCATCTGTTTTTGCTTGTTCTAAAAAAAACCTTTCGATAGTGTAATCAGAAGTCGGCGTCATCAAACGAATAATTGCTTGTGAATCTTGAGGAAGCGTGTCTATTGTTGCAATCGCAGCATTCCATCGCTTCAATGCCGCTTCCTTGTTTGGCTCAAGAAAGCAAGCCGCTGATTCTTGATACAACCCCGACAGCGGAAGAACAGCATTATGAAATTCTTCGGCGCTCAGTTCTTGCAAACGCGTATTGTTAAAACGGTTGTTCTTATCCATCATGTTCGCAAGTTGCTTCCCATCCATCTTGGAACTAAACAGCACTGTGTATTCCTCATTCATGGATGCGGTATATCCGTGTGGATCGGCACCGCGCAGCGGAGCCATGACCTCCAAAAGTTTGGCGGCTTTCTCTGGAGTAAGCGATCCTTCCTCCACTAACTGATGCGCGCTTGACATTGTCACGTCACCAATCGCGACAGACATAAGCGATGAACGCAGCGCGGGTGATTGCGCAGTTTGCCTAGAAAGATTGCTGCTTGCCCCGGCGCTATCCAAGTAGGTGTCCCAATTTCCATCGGCAAGCGCGAGAGTGGCGCGCGCACCCAAAATGCGTGCGGCTCTTCTCATTGATCGAAGTTCTGGCATCATCAATGAAAAACCTTCCGAGTAGTCATGTTTAATGTCGCACTTGCGCAACTTGCTGGTGTACACGATGTCGTCAAGCACCGGCCCCAACTTGGCCATGGCAACGCGTCCAAGATCAAGCTCCTTCTGAGTGAGTGAAAGACTCCCTTCGGAAATGTCTCTAATCGCATCCCAATCGTCCTGTGTTATGCCCGAGTCATTATTAGTTTGAATGCGCGGAAAAATATCTCGCCACAATGTGGCCGCGTTGGCGCCGGCGCCGCGTGTTGCCGCGGGCGGCTTGTCGCTTGCCGCCGCGCCAGTGGGTGATTGCGGATTCGCCACGGCGATCCCTGCGATGGCGCAACTGAACAACAGCGCTGTTGCGCGCCACATTGCCACGCTATTCATGTTGGTGTTCAACATGAAAGTATTTGCAAACTTCCGCAGCAACGCCGCACCAATTCTCCACGACAATCGAAAAACATTTCGAGCCGCGGAGCGCGCCGTCATTTGCGTGGCGCTTCCATTAGCGTGTTGGGTCCGATGCCAGGAAGCGCGTTCATAAACTTGGTGCCGTTCATCGGCAACATCAACACGCCGGCCTTGGTGTATGGAAACACAATCCACACGCCTGGGTTCGCTGTGTCTTTTGTCGGAAACAAAATTTCGTAACTATCGTCATTCATGAAGCGATAGGAAGGTCCATTCACAACCATCAATTGCGATTGCACGGCTGGTGGTTGAGCAAGAAGCTGCAACACCACCTGCGCCTCATTGGAGGTGGGCAAGCGATTGTTCTTCTTCACAAAATCTTGAATAGGCGCGTTGGCCCACGAGGCAAGCGCCAACAATTCTTGCTCGGCCTGCATTGGTGGAACCGCGCCAGTGCTTGATTGTAAATGTCCATTATGTTCCGCGGCCTTGAAGAAAATCACAGCAAGCGCTGCGGCCACAATGACGACAACCAACATAAGTTGTGCAGTAGAACTGCCACGGCGAAACGAAGTACGCAAGTGTGACAGACGGCTGTGTGAAGGCGAGAACATGATGAAAGACCTTTCAGATTTGTTGCGAAAAAATAAACAACTTTAAAAAAACTTGTTGGCAATTCCTCGCCAACTCTGTTTCAAAGTGTAACTGTAATTACACCAGAGTCCACGTTGCGCTTCATGGGGGAAAGTTGCGCATCTTTGCCGCCACATGTCAATTCCGCATTGAAATGGCTTGAATTAGGTGACTCCAAGCGCCCTGTTTCAGCGAACACATACAGCAATGCCAAGCCTGAGCTACGACAGTCAAAGTTTAATTTGGAACGGCAATCGTCTGTGGATGATCGGCGTGAACGTTGAGTACGCGCTGCTTGCGCCCGAACGTTGGCGCGCCGCGTTGCTGTCGCTAAAGCAAATGGGTTTCAACACTATTCGCACTAGCGTGCCGTGGTGTCTGCATGAGCCGCGCGCGGGCCGCATGGATTTCACTGGCGCCCTTGATGTTGGCGCGTTCGTTCGCTTGTGCGGTGAACTTGGTTTGCATGTGGTGTTGCGCATCGGGCCAGTTGTTGGCGAATCATTTGACGGCGGTGGTTTGCCCGCATGGCTTTCAGATCAGCCCGACATGAAACTGCGAGTGGTCAATGAACCATTTCTGAAACATACCGTTCATTTTTTCCAAGCCGTTGGCAAAGAAGTTGCCGCGCTGCAAGCCACGATTGAAACCCGTCGAGGCGAAGGCTTTGCCGGCGCCCGCTCCAACGACGGCGGCCCACTGTGCGCCGTTCAAATTGAACATGCATGGACTTGCGGCAATGAACTGGGCGGAAAAAAATATCACGCGGAACTTTTGCGCTACGCGCGCGAAAGCGGATTCACTGTTCCCGTTTTCACCAACAATGGTTTGTGGATTTCCGTTGAAGGTTGCGTGGAAGTCTGGGAAGGTTGGAGCGATCTCTTTTCCAACTTGCGTCAACTTCGAACAATTCAGCCCGACGCGCCGCGCTTTGTGGAACTTCGCGAAGAGGCCG
>CANJIC010000216.1 GCA_947474205.1 Planctomycetaceae bacterium
ACACCACACAATTTGCATTTGTCCATGACCGCGCAGGGCATTACCTATATGTGCGCTTCTGGCGACAGTGGAACAACATTGGGCGCATACGACTATCCAAATTTTGATCCCGAAGTTTTGATGGTTGGTGGAACCACTCCTGTGGTGAACGCGACCACAGGTCTGCGCACAAGCGAAGTGGGTTGGAGCGGTAGCGGCGGTGGCTGGAGCGTGAAGGCAGCGACATTTAACAAACTTCCATCGTGGCAAGTTGGAACGGGCGTGCCGACAACATTGAACTATCGCTTGGTACCTGACCTTGCCTTCGGTGCCAACGGAACTTCTGGCGCGTATTACTATTATTTAAATGGCGCTTTAACGTCGGGATATACCGGAACAAGTTTTGCGTGTCCAGTATTCGCGGGCATGCTTGGTGTTGCGCAGCAGAAATTGATCGCGCTTGGTGGCTTACCCGCCGACAGCGCGGGCAAGCGACGCTTTGGCCGCATTCAGAACTTGCTCTATTCACAGAATGGTCGAACCGATGTGTGGTTTGACGTTATCTCTGGTAGCAACGGAAATCTGCCCAACGGTTCGGCTTCTTCTTGCACAGCCAAGTGGGACTTTGTGACGGGTTGGGGTTGCATGGACATCAACGCGTTTGTCACAACGCAGAATCCGCTGTTCTCAATTACCACTCCAAACGGCGTGCCGACATTGATTCTGCCAGCTGGTGGAACAACCATGAATGTGACCATTACTCCAATCACCGCAACTGTTGCGGCTGGCAGCCAGAAGTTGTTCTATAAGGACAGCGCGGCTTCCACTTGGAGTTCGGCGCTGTTGACTTCGACGGGCGGCTACAACTATGTGGCCACTTTCCCAGCGGCAAGTTGCAACAGCACATTGCAGTTCTATGTGCAAGCCACTTCAACCACTTCAATTTCCGTGACGTTGCCAACTGGTGGAGCCAGCACTCCGAACTCGGCTACTGCGGCAATTTCTAGTGCGGTTGTGTTGTCGGATGATTTTGACGGTGCAAGTTCCGCCTTTACGGTTGGCGCAAGTGGCGACACTGCTACTGCGGGAACGTGGGTGCGCAGCGCTGTGTTAAGTGGTTGCGGCGCAAACACAGTTTCATACAGTGGAACCAAGGCGTGGGTGACAGGCTCTGGAGGTTGCGTGGATGTTGACGGCGGCAAGACTTCGCTGCTAAGTCCAAACGTTGACGCGACTGGCGCGGACGCACTTGATTTGTCGTACGCCATTTTCTTAAGTTACAACGGTGGAACTCCAACAGATGATCCGTTACAAGTTTTTGTGAGCAATGACGGCGGCAGCACATGGGTGTTGGCGGCTTCATACACAACGGCCACGGGAACAAATATTTGGAGCCTGAAGAAAGTCAGCGTTCTGAATTATGTTGCGGCCACTAACCAAATGCGCGTGAAGTTTGTGGCGCAAGATATTGGCACCGACAATGTTGTTGAGGCCGGTATTGATAGCGTTTCGTTCACCAGCGTTGTGTGCAACAACACGGTGTATGGCGACTTTAATGATGACCAAGTGGTTGATTCGTCGGACGTTGGTCTGATGTTGCTTGACTTTGGTGTCTGCCCTGGTTGCCCAACTGATTTGGATGGGTCGGGCGAGGTTGATACCGGCGACGTTGGTTTGGAACTTTTGGAGCTCAGTTAATTACTGCGTGAGTTGAGCTTTGATTGAATTTAAAAACGGGCGGATCTTTTAGATCCGCTCGTTTTCTTTTGCGCTCATTTTGCGGGCTTGGGTGCGAAGTTGCGGCGCGCAATATGTGGTTGTTGCTGTGAAGTGAGTGCGAAGTGAGTGCGAATGCCAATCAGTGATTGTGCTTGCGGCGATTTATACGGCAGGGTTTTCGCTGGCTAATCGGTTGTTGTGCCTGCGGCGTCATTGCCTTCATTTACCCAGGCAAGTTCTTTGCCAAGTTTGGTGTAGGCGGCGTTGATCAGGTCTTCTTTGCTTTGAAATAAATCGGAGCGCGGAGTTTGGGTGGCGTCCATCATGCGCTCCTCGGCGGCGGCGGCGCTTTCAAGTTGGCCGCTGTCAAGAATGTGCGACACGGTGATGGCGCCGTGGCGAAAGGCGCGCGTAATCAACACGGTTCGGTGGCACGTGATGGGATCTTTTTCAGCGCACATAAGGGCAATACGTTGCTGTTGTGAACCGGCAAGTAGGCGCGCAATGCCCGCGCGGAAATTTGGAAGTTGCGCCACAAGTTCATAGTTGGCTTGCTTGCCCACAAAACATTCTGGCTCGTCGCGGCGCGCGCCAAGTTGCTGGCCCATGTGCACGTATGAAATATTTTCGCGACGCAGGCTGGCTTCAAGCGCCTCGCGATTGAAGTGCGGATTGAAACGACTGAATGGAATGCTGCGGACGTCGGCGATGGCGGTGATATTGTGTTGCTTGAGCAGGCCAATGAATTTTTCCAATGTGTGGTTGGAGTGGCCGATGGTGAACAGCGTGGGTTGCGCGGCGGGTTGCGAAACAGATTGCGCGGCTGGTTGCACGGCGTTAGTTGAAGCTGAGTTTATTGGCGCGGACACATCGGCAGTTTAGTGAAGAGCACGGTTCATATTCATGCGTTTCACATGCGCCGGCGGACGATGAGGGACGTCGCTATTACGCTTGCTAAAGTACGGCGCGCACACACAAGAGTGAACCCATTTTAAAAATATGAACACCCCCGCTTCTATTTTTCCATCACGCGCGTTGGCATTTGCCGCGTATTTCGCGGCGCTGGGATTCATGGTGTACCAACTCACCGTGCAAACCATGTTGGTTCCATTGTCCGACTTTGTCGGCGCCGACTTGGGTGTGTCAGTAATGCAAATGACTGTTATTTCGGCGGCTTTCTTGGCTACGTACGCCTTCATGCAAATTCCAGCGGGCGTGTTGCTTGATCGATTTGGCGCGACATGGTTGGTGCCTGCGGCATGCGTGTGCGTTGGTGCGGGCTCAATTTATTTTTCGCACTCACACACATTCATAGGCGCGGTTGGCGCGCGCATGCTCATGGGCGTTGCCGCGGCGTTTGCGTTTCCATCCATCGGCATGGCGGCGCGGCGCGGACTTCCGGCAAGCATGTTTCCATTCATGATGGGTCTTGCCGATGTTGGATTTGGATTGGGCGGAGTGATTGGAAATATTGGAGCCTCGCAATTACAACCAATCATTGGATGGCGCGGCACTATGCAAGGAGCCGCGTTGGTGGCACTGCCGCTTGCGGCGATTACATTTGTGTGTCTGCCGCGCAAATGGTTTGGTGCCGCGGCCGCGATTAAGAGCGCAACCATTACCCACGGCGGCTTACGCACCGTGTTAAAGTCGCGCGAAGTGCGTTTGGCGGCGGTGATTTACGGTGGCGGATGCGGAACCGTATTTGGATTTGGATCAATGTGGAACCAGCAACTTGCGTTGGCGTGGGACTTGTTGCCCAATCAAGCGAGTTTTATTTCAACGGCATTCTTTGTTGGAGTTGGATTGGGCGCCCCGTTGACCGGTTGGTTGGGCGGCAAATTTGGACCAGAACGCCCGCTGAAATGGGGTTTATGGCTCACCCTGATCACGCTACTTGTGTGGATGAAGCCGCGCATTTTGTTGGGACCAGATTTACCGCGCATCTTTGATCCACCGTTATGGGTGAGCGCGATAAATGTTGGATTGATTGGCCTGGGCGTTGCCAGCAGTGTGCTTGCATTTGAAATTGGTTGCCGCGCGTTGCCCACGCGCCTGACCGCCACCACCGTTGG
>CANJIC010000217.1 GCA_947474205.1 Planctomycetaceae bacterium
GACAATGTGCATCCATCAAATACATTGCAAATGGCCAAGGCCATGCAGGACGCCGAAGTGCCATTTGAAATGATGCTCTTTCCAGATTCCGACCACGGCATTCATTCGCCCGCCTACAAAGCCAAAGCCTGGTGGTTCTTGGCGGAACATTTGGGATTGTTGCGCGAGTCGCCTGAAAATAAAATCACAGCGCCCGCCGCCGCCACAACGCCAGCCGTTATAGAGGACGAGCCCGAGTCGGTTTCATCAACACCTGCCACGCCAATAATCGATTCGGCGCCGGCCACATCAGATACTCCAGCGCAGCCAGCGCCATCAACACAACCAGCCGGAGCCACTCCATGAATTCCAAAATGCCAACCGACCGCGGTCATGTTCACACCGAGCATCATCACCCCGACAACTTGGCCCTTGATGCGTGCACGCCCGCGCAACTGATTAAACAACTTGCGCATGACCATGAAAACGTTCCCAGAATTATTGCGCAGGCGGCTGGCGAACTTGGCGCATTTGTGCAGCGGCTTGTCCCCAAAATGCGCCAGGGCGGCAGACTTATTTATATTGGCGCCGGCACCAGCGGTCGCTTGGGCGTGCTGGACGCCAGCGAATGTCCGCCCACGTTCCGTAGCGATCCTAGCCAGGTCATTGGCCTGATTGCCGGCGGCGACGCGTCGCTGCGCAAGAGCAGCGAGGGCCGTGAGGATGAGCCCATGGGCGCCAGGGAGCAGCTGGAACCCCTGAATCTGACCGCCAATGACACTTTGCTGGGCATAGCGGCAGGCGGCACCACGCCTTATGTCTTGGGCGCCATTCGTCTGGCCAAGGCGTGCGGCGCATCCACGGCGCTGCTGACCTGCGCCCCGCGCGACATGCCGCCGGATTGCGATCAACTGATTGTCTTGAACACCGGCGCGGAGTTGCTCACGGGCAGCACGCGCTTGAAGGCCGGCACCGCGACCAAGTTGGCGCTGAACGCCATCACCACCGCAACATTTGCGGCGCTTGGAAAAGTGTACGGACAAATCATGGTCGACCTTGCCGCCACCAACGAGAAGTTGATCGACCGCGCGGTGCGCATGTTGACGCACATTGCGCCCGAGGTCACGCGCGAGCAGGCGTTGCATTTGTTGACGCAAGCGGGTGGGCAATTGCGCGTGGCCATTGTCATGGCCAAGTTGAATGTGGACCGCGACGGCGCCGTGGCGAAATTGTCCGCCGCCAACAATTCATTGCGCGATGTGATTGGTTAAGCGGCGAGTGAGTGACGCTTGTGCGTCAGTCAATTTCAAATCCAAATTCGTGATACGACTTTCGGCGAGCAAAAAATAAACATTTTTTCCCAACGCGCATTTCGTGGCGCACATCCCAGAACTCAGTCTTGCAATGCCCCCACGTGCGCAATGAAAAATATTTCTAAAAACAACACGACCCCGTCGTGAGACGAGGTCGTGTGTAAATCGAAAGACCAGTTGTGACTTGCGTCACAACACGGTCGGATAGATTTAGATCATGCCGTTCAGTGTGCGCAGTGCACGAACGCGAACCTTGCGGCTCGCTGGCTTGGCTTTGATCATGATTTCTTCGCCCGTGAATGGATTGCGACCCTTGCGAGCAGATGTCGCTGGCTTGTTCGCTGTCTTCAACTTCATGAGACCCATGAAATTAAATTCGCCGCAACCCTTTTTGCTGAGGTCAGCCGCGATGATCGCGGTGAGGGCCTCGAACACTTCCTTCACCTTGGTGTTCTTCAGTTCGGTGCCGAGAGCAATTTGCTTCACGACTTCGCCCTTTGAACGACGCTTGGTTGCTGGAGTGGCTTTGAATGTTTTCTTCTTAACTGCTGTCTTAGACATGTGGAAATCCTTTCCAGGATTAAATGTCACTCGGCGTCCGCCGAATGACGAGGTTGCGAATGTTCGCCAACATAGGCGGAACAAAGCACATATTACAGGTCACACGCCTTGAATCAAGGGTTGCAAGGGATAAAAATGAGTGTTTTTACCCATGTTTGAGCAACTTTTGCCTCAAATGTGGTTGGAAACTCGCAAAAATCACCACTTTTTGCTCTTGACAAGTGAAAAGTGTTCGCAACTTGTTCGCCACACTTCACCGCGCGCGTCTTGAAATTACAAATTCATTCACGCAATTACGAACGACTCTTCGCCGCGCCGCGCACTGTGGCTCGGCCAATAGAAACATAATCAAAGCCGTGCTCTTGCATGGAATGCGCGCGATACAAATTGCGTCCGTCAAAAATTAACGGCGCGCTGAGCAAATCTTTCACGCGATCCCAATCAGGTGATCGGAAATCGCTCCACTCTGTGCACACCACAAGCGCGTCGGCGCCTTCAAGACATTGATACATGTCCGTCGCAATTTCAACGCTTGTCATTTCACGCGACAAATGTTCAAGCGCCACAGGATCAAACGCGCGCACACGCGCGCCAGCCTTAATGGCTCGTTCCATCAGCGCGATAGATGGAGCTTGACGAATGTCGTCGGTGCGCGGCTTGAAGGCCACGCCCCAGAACGCCAACTTCTTTCCACTCATACCGCCCGCGAATTCCTTCTCAATCTTCTGCCAGAAATGTCCGCGCTGATCTTGGTTCACTTCATGCACGCTGGCGTTCAGCTTGCAATTAAATCCAACTTCTTTGCCCATGCCCACAACCGCAAGCGTGTCCTTTGGAAAACAACTTCCGCCGTAGCCAAGCCCGGGATACAAAAATTGGTTTCCAATGCGGCGGTCGGCGCACATGCCCTCGCGCACATTGTTAATGTCCGCGCCGTAGCGCTCGCACAAATTCGCAATCTCATTAATGAAACTAATTTTGCACGCAAGCATGGCGTTGCTGGCGTACTTCACCATTTCCGCGCTGCGCACATCCATGATGAAAATGGGATTGCCTTGGCGCACAAACGGCGCATACAACTCGCGCAACATTTCACCGGCATGCTCGCTTTCCACTCCGCACACAACGCGGTCGGGCTTCATAAAGTCGCCAATCGCGTCGCCCTCTTTCAGGAACTCCGGATTGTCGGCAATGTGAAACGCAATTTTGGTGCGGGCTCGAATAGCGTCGCGCACCTTGTGGCTGGTGCCCACGGGCACAGTACTTTTCACCACGATCAATTTGGGCTTCGTACTGGGGCCAATCTTCTCCAACTCGTCAGCAATATCTCTGGCCACGGCCAATACATATTGCAAGTCGGCGCTTCCATCCTCGCCACTGGGCGTGCCAACGCAAATGAAAATTGCGTCGGCGTGGCGGTAGGCGGCGGACTTGTCCGTGGTGAATTGAATACGTTTGACGGCGATGTTTTTAGAGAGCATTTCGCTCAATCCAGGCTCGTAAATTGGGCTTTCACCACGACGGAGCTTGGCAATTTTCATTTCGTCAATGTCTAGGCACAACACATCATTGCCGGTGTCGGCAAAGCAGGCGCCCGTGACCAATCCAACATATCCAGTGCCGACCATGGTGAGTTTCATTCAATGTCTCCTGTGGTTCAGCATAACTATCTTTTTGATGAGCATAATCAGGGCTGCTTCCATCCTTCTCGCTGAAGCAGCCACGCTTTCAATTTCAATTCTTTGCCGCCAACTTTGTTGCTGCCAGAAAATCCACCAAGACCATTGGCGGCCACAACGCGATGGCAG
This sequence comes from Planctomycetaceae bacterium, assembly GCA_947474205.1. Next base: position 3,662 of record CANJIC010000217.1, read on the forward strand.
GGCACAATCATCGGAAGAGGATTACGCCGCATCGCTTGTCCCGCCGCGCGAATAGCAAGCGGCGATCCCGCCGCATTCGCAAGCCATCTATATGTACGAGTTTCGCCGACA
>CANJIC010000218.1 GCA_947474205.1 Planctomycetaceae bacterium
CACCATGCCCTTGGGCACACGTTAAGCGCCACGCAGTATTGCGCTGGAACTTTTATTATTTGCGCGGTTCCTATTTGCGGAATTTATTTTTCATTGATCAGCCTTGTGTGGATGGCCGTGGCTATGGTGTCCGCCCTTGCCGCGCTGCATAAAATTTCGCGCTGGCGCACGGCGTTTGCGGTGTTGGCGCCGCCAGTTGTAATGATTTCAGTTTCGGTGTGGTTTGTGTATTCAACGGTTGTTGGATTTTGGAACATTTATAATTCCAAAACTCCCATGAACTTTCCGCCCATGCCAACAAATTCCCAGCCAATTGTGGCGCCAAACACGCCGACCACTACGCCTTCGAGCGCGTCAACAGATGCGCCAACAGATGTGACGGATCCTGCGACAACATCGACAACATCCCAGCCAATTGATGCGCCAACAAAAAATCCAAATCCGTGATCCCTGATCCACCGCCAACTCCGACTCAAGATCCCGCCGCAACAAACGCTCCCAAAAAAACATCAAGCGATTCAGCGGCTATCTTAAACATCACTCATGGAATCTGAAATCGCTGGCTGGCTTAGTGTCATCTTTCGCTTTGTGCATGTGTTGGCTTCCATCATGTGGGTTGGCAATTCTATTTTGTTCACGTGGATGGAGTTGAACCTGATCGCGCCGAAAGCTGGCGATGAAAATAAAGATAACGATTTGTTGGGCCACCTTGACATGCTGCATGGCGGCGGCGTATTTCATTTACAAAAGCGCGTGATCAATCCCGGCGCAATCCCCGCGCCGCTGCATTGGTTCATGTGGCAGTCCTACACAACATGGATCACCGGCACGTTGCTGTTGATTTCGGTTTTCTACATCAACGGCGGCGCGCCATTGCTTGACTCGTCAAAGTCGGCGCTCACAGGTTGGGGCGCCATCGGCATGAGCGTGGGTGGAATCATTGCGTGGTGGCTGGTGTACGACACAATTTGGCGCAGCAAACTGAAGGAAGTTCCCGCGCTTGCCGTACTGTTGTCCTTCGCGCTGCTGATGACAGCCACGGTGTACTTCAATCAATACTTCAATGGTCGCGCGGTGTTTCTGCAAGTGGGCGTGATGCTTGGAACCAGCATGACGGCGAATGTTTTTGTGCACATTATTCGCAATCAGAAAAAATTCATGGCGGCGCTGCTTGCGGGCAAGCCGCATGATTTGAAATATGGCAAGCAGGCGAAGACGCGCTCCATGCACAACCACTACATGACGTTTCCCGTGTTGTTCATGATGCTCAGCGCACATTTTCCGCAACTCATCAGCGCCGATTGGCTCTCGCCCATTCTTGGCGTGATCATTGTCTCGCTGATGCTGGTGAAATTTTTTATGAACTCGCGCTACTACTTTGGCGGCTGGCTTGTGGCCATCTTCACCGTGTTCTTCATTGCATCTGGGCTGATCAAAGTGTTGCTGATTATGCCCGCCAGCACATCCGATGTTGGCTTGACCGATACGCAAAAAGGTGCGAAGCTTTTCGTGGCGCAAGGTTGCGCGGTGTGCCATCAAGTTGGGTCGTCGCAACTGGCGCCAAATTTGGACAAGCTGTACAACAGCACGGTGCAACTTGCCGATGGCGGGAAAGTAGTCGCGGATGAGGCGTATCTGCGCGAATCCATTGAGCGGCCGCAGGCGAAAATTGTCAAAGGCTATCCCGCAAGCATGCCGCCCGTGTCGCTGACCAAAGAGCAGTTGGATTATTTAATCGCGTATCTCAAGTCGCGCTGATAGTTGCAACGCAAGTTCAACCCACAGAGAGTTGCGATACATGAAGCCGTCACATTGAAAGAAATGTGCGCTTGCAAATTTAGGGGCAAGGACCAGATTCCAGCAGCACCAATGCAACATCTCCAGAGTCAACAACTCCAGAGCCATCTATATCCGCCGCACAACTGTCGCACGGACCAGATTCAAGCAACACAAGCGCAACATCTCCACTGTCGACAACCATTGACCCATCAAGATCCGCTGGACATACATTTGCACTGGCAACATCCGCGGTGATTGCAAGATCATCAATTGCAAGAGCCGCGTCATTGGCCGCGTCATTGACATCTTGCCAACGCAGATACAACACGTCGCCGTCATTCCAAGTGAGGCCAGTGAGGGTGACGGTGTTGGTGCCAAGTTCAACAAGTCCAACGGTGGACGTAGTTGTTCCAGAAGTTGGACCACTGACAACATTGCCGTTGGCATCGGCAGTCATTGCGGCGGCGGAAAGAAATTTGTCGCTCGTAATTCCATTTGACGAAACGCCGTACGCGAACGCGAGCGTGTTCACAACACCAAGAGACGTGGCGGTGGAATTACTTGGCGAGCGCCACTGTTGCGCTTTGAATGTAATAGTGACGGTGCCAAGAACGGAACCAGTTGTGTTGGTCAAGCCAACGCCAAACGCCGGCGCGGTGGTGCCGCTTGCAATGCAACCCAATGATCGATTGGTGGAAGCCGCCGCGCCGTATGAACCCATCGCACCGGAATTTCCACTGCCCGTGTCCACGTTCAATTTCACAACGGTTGAACCACTTCCTAAAATGCGGGCGGCTTGCCACGCGGCGCCCGTTGTGGAAATGGCGACCAGCGCGCCTTGATTTGTGACCGCGCCAGTTCCCGTAATTTCAGTTGCCGCGCCACTTGATGGCAGCGTGTCGAAGGATTGGTTGTAGGTGAAAGCTTGCGCGCACGCGATCGACGCCAAGAAGAGCGGCATGGCGAGAACGGACATATTTGCGGTGGTGTGTTTCATAGTGTGCCTTCGAGAATGCATGCGATTTGTGAACCACACTATGACGCATTTTGCGTTGATTACCAAATGAAATTCAGTACATTTTTAAAATTCACAAGATTTTCTAACCAAAAATGAATGCGGATCGTGCGAGACGGGGCAATTCCGCGCAACAAGTGATACTTTGCAAGCATGTTGATCGAGTTCTTGAATCCGAAATTGGTTCAACGACTTGATCCATCTCCAGAAATAAATGCGTTCATTCGCTCGGTGTGCCAAGAAGTGTCCGCCGATGTTGGCCTGGCCGAAACCACGTTGGAGCAAGCATTTTTAGCGCGCATGCGAAGCGGCGCCGTGTCAACGCCAGAAGGCGTTGCGTTTCTGCACGCGGTGGTGGTGGGGGCCAAGCAAACAGTTGTTGGATGCTGCGTCATGCCAAAAGGTTTGTTGTTGGACTACACCAATCCGCCCGCCGATATTATTTTCACGCTGGTTGGAAATTCCGCCACGCCGTGGCAACATGTTCGATTGCTCGCGCGTCTCAGTCGCATTGCATCCGATGCAGAGACGCGCAAGCGTTTGAAATCCGCCGCCACTGGCGCCGACTTGCTTGCCGCGCTTCTTGAAGAGGACAAGCGTCATGGATAGCGCGCCGAATATTGAACGGCCAGCGCGGGATGAGCGCCTGCTGATTTTGATCGCAAGAACCGAGGAGAGTTTTGATCCGTTGGTCACCGCGTTGCTTGACGCCAACATTCAAGGCGCGACGGTTTTGGAAAGCCGCGGCTTGGGAACACTCATCCGCTCCGAAATGCCAATCTTAGCCGGGCTCGCCGCGTTGCTTCCGCAATCCACGGGCAACCGCGTTGTGCTTTCCATTGCAACGCGCGCGCAAATTGACGACCTGATGCGCTTTCTCTCGCAGTTGCCAATTGAGCGCCGCCGCATCGCGGTCACGCTTCCACTAGAAACGGTGATGGGCCTGGGTCTGTGATCAACCTTGTGGCAGCGCAAG
>CANJIC010000219.1 GCA_947474205.1 Planctomycetaceae bacterium
GCCCACGCGCAAGAGCGACTGCGGCACGCCGTAGGTCAAGCCGTCGGGATAGCGATCCACGCCGCGCTCCACGGCCACAAGAATGTGTTTGCAAATAGGTTCGTCGTACAGGCCGCGCATGCTGCGCCGCTTACGCCGTAGCCGCCGCGGCAACGCGAGCGGACGCGGACTGATGCGTTTCCATTTGCTGCGCCGTCACTGGCGCGCGCGTTTGCATGATGTCAATGAAGCAGTCAAACAAATACGCCGACTCGTGTGGACCAGGACTTGCCTCTGGGTGGTACTGCACGCAGAAAATTGGTTTGTGCGTGTGGCGAAATCCCGCCAACGTTCCATCGTTTAAATGAATGTGCGTGGGCTCGCCGCCAGCCGCGCGCAGCGAAACTTCATCAACACAGAAGCCATGATTTTGACTTGTGATTTCAACCCGACCCGTCAACACATTGCGCACCGGTTGATTGGCGCCGCGATGACCAAACTTGAGTTTCCAAGTTGAGGCGCCCAAACTTAACGCCAACAATTGATGCCCAAGACAAATGCCAAAAGTGGGTATTTCGCCCGCAATTTCGCGCAAAGTAGCCACGGTGGCCGCCACGGCCGCGGGGTCGCCTGGACCATTTGAAATGAAAAGTCCGTCAGGCTTCAGCGCGCGAATGTCAGCCGCGCTTGCATTGTGTGGCAGCGTGATCACTTCGCAACCACGCTGCGCAAGATGGCGATAAATATTTCGCTTGGCCCCGCAATCCAGCGCGGCCACTTTGAATTTTTTCGCGCCGCCGGTTTTCTTTTCAGCAGACGAGCCAGTGTCATTCGCGTCCGCCCATGCGCCAAGATTTTCCGTCCATGTTCCTTGCGACGTGGGACTGACGTGCGCCGCAAGATTTTGTCCAGCCATGGACACAATTGCTTTTGCCTTGGACACAAGTTGCTCGTCACTTACTTTTGCGTCGCCGCTAATCACGCCACGCAACGCGCCTTGCGTGCGCAACTTGCGAACAAGCGCGCGCGTGTCAATTCCGTAAATGCCAATCACGCCGTGCGCCGCCAACCACGCGCTCAGGTCTTGCGTGGCGCGGTAATTGGAGTGACGCGCGGAAAGTTCGCGAATGACAAACCCGGCGACCTGCGGTGTGGCGCTTTCAACATCGTCATTGTTGACGCCGTAGTTGCCAATTTCCGTGGGCGTCATGACCAAAATTTGCCCCGAAAAACTTGGATCGCTCAGCGCCTCTTGGTAGCCACACATGGCCGTGGTGAAAACCACCTCGCCAAGGGCCATATTGCTGGGTGAAATGGCGCCAAAACCACTGCCATGAAAGACAGTTCCATCTTCCAGAGCAAGACGGGCAATTTGAGGGATTTCGTGCGCCATATCCGCGAGTGTAGCGATGGGACTGACCCGCCAATTGCGCCGCATTTATCCACAATTTAAAATTTGAAGGCCGAGTATCAGGGCAGTCTTGCGGGTTTTTGGCGTGCAAGGTACCTTCTTCCACTTGTAAGGAACCGTGTGGTTGGGTTCTTCGAAACGATCTTTCACGACCCCCAACTTCTTCTCCACACACCTATCAAGAACAAGCGAGCGCAAACGCTCGGAGCCCTACAAAGATGTCTCGACCAATGACGGAATCCAAATATTTCCGCGGAAGCAATTTCTGTCTTCTTGCGACCTCCGCACTTCTTGCTTGGGCACCAACGCTTCCATTGTTCACCAATGGTTCAATGCAAAGTGCCCTTGCACAAGATGATCCGATTGAGCCGCCACCAGCGGAGACCCCTCGTAATCCAAGCGCAACGCCGGGGAAAAACGAACCTGCGCCAAGCGCTACACCGGCGCCCAGTGAACCCGCGCCAATCGCAACACCCGCGACAAACGAACCCTCGCCAAGTGAGCCAGATCCAATCGCAACACCGGCGACAAATGAACCATCGCCCAGTGAACCCGCGCCAATCGCAACACCGGCGACAAACGAACCCGCGCCAAGCGAGCCAGATCTAGCGGGAACTCCACGTTCCGGAGATGATCTTTTAAATTCAGAACAAAGTCAGCCTGCGATTCCGCCATCTCTGTCTGGAGGCGCCGAACCAGTGCAAGCATTAGAGAATGCCAGAGCGGCAATGGCGGCTTCACAATGGCGCTCGGCCATTGACGCGTGGACCACTGTTCTTAACGCAAACCCCGCCAATTCAGAGGCCAAGAAAGGTCTTCAAGAAGCTCAAGCCCAATTGGATCAAGCTGGCGGAAGTTTGCTTGACAAAGTGAGCGACGACACAACACTTCGTCTGCAGCGACTTCGGGTTGAATTTCAAAATGACTGCTTCAGCGCGGGTGAGAAACTCAATCGTGGTGATTACGCTGGGGCCCAACTAGACGCAAGTTCCGCCAAGCAATTGTTGGACAGGGATCAGACCATCCTTTCGCCTTCTGAACGTGAGAGCATGACGAATCGTGTTGGCAAGTTGATTGATCAGATTAACGAATCGCGCATCCTTGGGCAAACGCTGCAGCAATCCAAACAACGTGCCGATGCGCAGAAGTCTTCCAATGATGCCCAGCGCATGGCGCAGCAAAAACGCCTTGAAACAATTAGCGATTTGTTGATGCGTGTTCGCCAATTGCAAATGGAATTGAAGTATGACGAAGCTTTGCAGGTGATTGACCAGATTTTGTTTATGGATCCAACCAATCCTGCGGCATTGGCGCTGCGAGATGTGCTTGACAGCACCAAGATGTATCGCCAATGGTCAGACGCTCAGCGACAGAGGAACGCGGCGTTTGGGGAACTGCAAATGCAAGACATGATTGGAGCCATTCCCCCCAAAGTCAACCTTCACGGCAAGGGGCCAAAGAGCACCAACGCAATCATTACATATCCAGAAGATTGGCCTGTGCTTTCAAACGCCAACTCCCAATTTCCTCCAGTTGGTGTAGCCAGAACTTCGGCCGATCAGAGCATTTTGAAGCGCATGGAGCAGCAACAAGAATACGGAACTGCGAGTTCAGGTGGAAACCAAACCAAGACCTTCTCCGACGCTCTTGATGCATGTCTTGGAAAATCCAATGCCGACGGCGGTATTCCATTTCACGTGAATTGGAAAGCCTTGAAGGCTATGGACGTGTTGCCCGATACAGGAGAGATAGTGTATGACGGCGGTAACGTCAGCACGCACGTGATGCTCGATCGCATTTTGGAGCAAGTCGGAGAAACCGTACACCCAGTATGGGAAGTGATGGATGGGCAGGTTGTAGTGACTACTTTAGAAGCGCTGCAAAATCTCCCAGAAGCCAAACGACCACGAGTATATGACCTTACAGATTTAGTATTTAAATATCCAGACACCGTGACAGTGCCGCCGCTTTCGGTTAGCGGTGGTGGTGGTGGTGGTGGTGGTGGTGGCGGTGGCGGTGGTGGTGGCGGCGGCGGCGGTGGTGGCGGCGGTGGTGGCGGCGGTGGTGGCAGCGCCGGCGGTGGATTTCCAATGGAACCATTTATTACGAACGGCGGAAAAAATGGACGAGTGAACGATCTCAAAGAACTCATTCAGAAAACAGTTGATCCAAATTCTTGGGGTTCTGACTCCAGTATTGAGCCGTTTGACACCAAGCTTGTAATCACAGCTCGGCCGGATATGCATCGCAATATTGCGGATTTATTGCAGCAATTAAGGGCTGACCTTGCGTTGCAAATCAATATTGAAGTTCGCGTGTTGAAGATTGACACCGAGTGGTTTGAACAAATCGGTTTGGACTTTGA
>CANJIC010000220.1 GCA_947474205.1 Planctomycetaceae bacterium
AAGGCGCCCAATGGGTATCTGGTGGTTGCCACTTGTATTGGCGGTGATTTGCATGATCTTGGAATTCGTATTTTGTCCGCCATTTATGAAACTGAAGGTTGGAGCGTGGAATGCCTTGGGGCGAACACTCCCGCCGAGGAAATTGCCAACACCATTGCTCAGCAGTTGTATCGCGGACCCGCCGATCTTTTGGCGCTTAGCGCAACAACAAGCCTGCGTATCCGATCAGTTCAAAATGTCATTGCGGCTGTGCGCGCCACGCCCGTAGGAAAGAACATTCCCATTTTGGTGGGTGGCCAACCATTTCAACTCATTGACGATCTCTGGCAAGTTGTGGGAGCGAACGCCCAATGTTTGACATCATCCGCATCGCTTGAAATAGCGCTGCAACTTGTGATTGAATCACAAACCAAGAATCGCAAAGCCCATCGCGCACATTAGAGCAATCACTTGGAGTGACGGGCAAGAAATTGCGTCCCTATCAATTGCGCATCACAACATGTCCGCGGCCAGGCTTGCCAATTCACTGCGCTCAGTACGGCTCAACGTGACATGACCTGCGATGCGCTGGCCCTTCATGCGCTCAATCAAATGCGAAAGACCGTTGCTTGCCGCGTCAAGATATGGATTATCAATTTGACCAATGTCGCCAGCGAGCACAATCTTGGTGCCCTCGCCCACGCGACTCACAATGGTCTTCACCTCATGTGGCGAAAGATTTTGCGCCTCGTCGACAATGATGAACTGATGCGGAATACTTCGGCCACGAATGTAGGTCAGCGGCTCCATGACTAATTTGCCGCCAGCCACAAGTTGATCCATGCGTTGCTCCGCGGTCTTGCTGTCGGCTTCATTGCCGCTGCCGCCACGAGTTGAAAGCAGATAGGCGACATTGTCGAACACGGGCTGCATCCACAGCGCCAGTTTTTCATCTTTATCACCGGGCAAAAAGCCAATATCGCGGCCCATGGGCATGATGGGTCTGGCCACCAGCAATTTGTCAAAGCGCTCCTCACGTAAAACTTTGTGCATGCCCGCGGCAATGGCAAGAAGAGTTTTTCCTGTTCCCGCGGCGCCGATCAAGGAGACCAAGCGCACTTCATCATCAAGCAACAAATCCATGGCCATGGTTTGCTGCACGTTGCGCGCAAGAATTCCATAAATAGGTTTTCGCGGACCCGTCACTGGAATCAAATGGCCAGTGTCGGAAAGAACGCGGCCCAAGCCAGTGTGACTTTCATCGGCGTCGTCTTGTAGAACAACAAATTGGTTGGCCACCAAGTCGTGGGCCTTCAGTTCGCCGCCTTCGATGGTGCGGAAGATCAAACCTTCCAGTTGCTCAATGCTGAGTTGACGCTCTTGATAGAGCTCATCAATGGTGGCGCTGGGGCAACTCAACATGGCGTAGCCGCCGTAGAGCCAATCAGCGTCAACGCGGTCGGCCTCAAAGTCTTCGCTTGGAATATCAAGCGCGTCGCACTTCACGCGCGCGTTGATGTCCTTGGAGATAAAAATTGTCCGCAGACCACTGGCGTGCAACCGATGCGCCACGCCAAGAATTTTATTGTCGGCCACATCAAGGTCCAGCGCGAACGGTGTTTTTAAATCGCAGCGCTCAATGCGAATGGATCCGCCCTGCTCGTTCCACACCACGCCTTCAAAGAGCCGCCCAATGGAGCGCATCTTGTCCAAGCGACGAATCACGCTGCGCGCATTTCGCCCTGTTTCATCGTTGTTTTTCTTGAAATGATCTAGTTCCTCAATCACTTGAAGCGGAATCACAACCTCGTGCTCCTCAAACTTAAAGAGCGCGTTGGGATTGTGCAGCAACACATTGGTGTCAACCACAAAGTGCTTGCGCAAGTCGGCGGCGGAACCCGGCCCCACTTGAATTTTTGTTGTCGGCGCACCCACGGAATCCGCGGATGGCTTGGATTTGTCGGACTTGGTTTCAGACGGCGTCCGCGATGCGGAAGACGAAGAATTCTTCAAGAGGAAAAGTCCCTTCGAAAAAGTAAGTGAACGAATGGCCGCACCACAAGTCAATAGACCACTCGGATGCACTAGAGTGGATTCTAATTGCCCTCAAGTCAAGTTCGCGTGAACTTTATATTTTAAAAATATAAATTGTGGCAAATTGCGCAAGTCTTGGAGTGCGGAAAAATCCATGCAAGAAATGTCAAACTTCGCGCTTGGTGGCTAGAATGATCGCCAAGGAGAACCCATGTCCATTTTAAGATCATCCAACCCAATTCTTGCCGAAGGCCGCCTAGAGGAAGCTTTACGAAGCTCTCCAAATTCACAAGCCACCGTCACCGTTGCTGGAGTGGTGAACAAAACCACCCTGTGCTTGGCGGTGGCCGTGGTGTTTGGCGCGTTGGGAAACGCATTTGTGACTTCAAAATTTGTGCAGGCCAATCCAGGATCGATCTTGATGGTCAATGTGGCGGCCTTTGTGGTTTCGCTGGGCGTTGGATTTGCCTTGTTTGGCCGCCCAAGTTGGGCGATATTTTTGGCGCCAATTTATGCGGCAGTGCAAGGGTTCTTCATGGGCGCGGTTGGAGTGGTGCTTGACACTATTTTGGAGTCCAATGGTATTAAACTCACGGGCGGCATCGCGCTGCAAGCCTTCATCATGACTGCGGGCGTGGCGTTGACGTGCCTCATTTTGTATCGCAGTGGCGCGGTGCGCATTACGCAACGCGGCGCGTTTATTTTGTGGGCGTGCGTGCTTGGAATTGGCGTGACCTATTTAATTTCATTCGTGCTCAGTCGGTTCGGCGTGGCGACGCCATTCATCTCGCTGCCAAATCAAACTGGCGGTTCAACTGGCGCTTACATTGGCCTTGCCATTAACGGGCTCATTCTGGTGGTGGCGGCATTTACTTTTATCGCCGACATTCAACAAGTCGATCAGGCCTCTAAAGAAGGCGCGCCCGCAAGCAGTGAGTGGTATTTGGCGTATGGCCTGACCGTAAGCTTGGTTTGGATTTATTTTGAGTCGATGAAAATTATTTTCAGACTGGCCATGATCTTTGGTGGCAAGCGCGATTGATTGTGAGCGCGCGTTCCACATGAAAGTTGATCCATGATTGGAGAACTTGTGTTGGCCATGGAGGCCGTCGCGCCTCGGCGTCTTGCGGCATCGTGGGACAACACCGGCTTGCTTCTTGGCGATCCATCGCGTTTGCTTCGGCGCGCCTTGCTCACCATTGACCTAACGGATGACGTGCTTGATGAAGCGATTGCGGCCAAATGCGAGGCGATTATTGCGTATCACCCGCCCATTTTTGAGCCGCTGAAACAACTCACGGCCATGCATGCGCATCAGCAAATCGTGCTGCGATGCGCGGAAAATAAGATCGCGATTTTGTCGCCGCATACGGCGCTTGACGCGGTGTGTGGTGGCATGACCGATTGGTTGACGGACTTTATTGGCGATGGCGCGCGCGTGGCGTTGGAACCAGCCACAAATTTAAATTCGCCCGTGCAAGTGGCGCCGAGTGATCGCGCGTTGAATCAAGCGCGAACACGCGTGCCAGTTGCGGGCAGGCCACAAGTTCATGGCCAAGTTCCCGTCCAAGTTCATGGCCAAGGCCGCGCGCTCACGCTTATCAAGCCGCGGACAACCAACGACATCGCCAAACAACTTCGAACATCGCTGCGACTTTCCGCTGGCGACGTTGCGTATTGCGAATTGCAAAAGTCACGCCGGCATACATGCGTCGCGGTGGTTCCTGGCTCAGGCGCC
>CANJIC010000221.1 GCA_947474205.1 Planctomycetaceae bacterium
CACGGCACGCTGATCAATGGAACATTGCTGCCCGCGCAAGATCCATGCGTGCTTGCGCACGGGGATCAATTGGGAATTTCGTCGTATGTGTTGCGCGTTGATTTGGGTGGCGAGGCCTTGACGCTTTTGCAGGTTTCCGCGGCGGATTCTGCCAGCGAAGTGGTGTTGATTGAGCATGAGGAATTGCACAATTTGGCGGGGCGGCGCTTGGGTGTGTTGCTAAATGTCGCGGCGAAATTGCAGCAAGCGAAAGATGAAAAATCATTGGCGCTGACGGCCGCCACGGCGCTGCTTGAGGGCACGGGCTTTGGGCGCGCTTTGGTGTTGCGTGGCCATGATGACGTTTCATTTGAGGTGCTTGCAACAGTGACGCATGACAAGCACAAGCATGCGCAGGCGCGCATCAGCCGCACGTTGTTGTCCGCGGCCGCGGCGGGCAAGCCGGTGCGTCTTGAAGACGCCGCGAATATAAACATGTCGGAAAGCATCATGAGCGAGGGCGTGACGGCGGCGTTGTGCATTCCAATTTTTCTTGGAGCGAATATTGAGGGATTTTTATATCTGGATTCAACTGCTGGAGTCAAGCCTGGCTCCGACGCCGCTGCGTTCGCGCAAGCGTTGGGGCAATTTGTTGCAATGGGTCTTGGTGAAATTCGTCGGCAAGATTTGGCGGATCGGCAAGTGCACACACAAACGGAACTTGCCGCGGCGCACGCGGTGCAACGTCGGCTTATGCCCGCCGAAGAAGGTTCAATGGGGCCGTGGCGTTGGAAATTGCATTGTGAACCAGGTCGCGTTGTGGCCGGCGACATTATTGGCGCGGGCGAAGGCGCGGACGGATTCTGGTTTTTTCTAGGCGATGTGGCTGGAAAAGGCATGAGCGCCGGCATGCTGATGGCCAGCATTCAAGCCTATTTGGCGGGGGAATTGGAGCGAGGCAGTTCGGTCTTGCAAGCCATGAACGCGGTCAATTCTTATGTTCGTCGCCATCGAAGTGAATCGGAATTTGCAACATTGATGGCCATGAGATTGTCTAGCGACGGTCGTGTGATGCGCATGGTGGACGCGGGCCACGCCATGGGCGCCATTGTGCGCGCGGGAGCCGCGGCAACATTGCTTCAATGCAATGGTGGGCCGCCCGTTGGCGTGATTGGAGATTCTTTTGAATTCAGTGAAATTCAATTGCAGCCCAGTGATCGCATTTTGTTGTTTAGCGACGGCGTGTGCGAGCAACGCAACGCCGACGGAGAGGAGTTGGGCATGCAACGAGTTCTAGATTGCGTGGCCAACAGCCGCGACGAGCGCGGCGATGTTGAATGCGTGATGAAATTGTTGCGCGCGCACGCCGCGGGCGCGCCATTCGCGGACGATGTGAGCGTGGCCAGCGTGGCGTTTGAAATTCGCCAAGAACAATCACGCGCATGATTTAATTCGCGCCGCGCATAATTTAATTCGCGCCGCGCATGATGCGTTGAACATGTCAAGGTGCGTGATCACTGATCTGCAATTGTGCCCGTGTGCATGGCGCGGTGTTTTTGGACATTGGTGATTTCGGACAAATTCAACCACTCACGCATGTCATTAAACTCCGCATAATTTTGCAGTTTTGTGGTTCCGTCGCCCTTCACCGCGGCAATTTGTTTAGAGAAGCGCATCAGTGGAAGAGCTTGATCGGTATAGACGGCAAGACTTGAAGGATCGTCGTTTGAAATGCTCCAAATGCGCTCAGTTCCAAGCCATGGTGGAGTCAACCACGCGGCGCCGACCCTTGTTTCTTCCGCAGCGCGGTACCCAGGTTTAACTTCGGGCGTACCGTTTGGATCTGGCATTCCGCCGGGCATTGGAGTGTTTGCCGCGAAGTATGAAGCGGGACAAAAAACCGTCATGTGCTCGGGGCTCACTATGCCACCAATGGTTCGCGACATGGCGCCTGCAATTTGCTTGGCGCCTGTGGCAATTCTCAATCCCTCGCTAAAATAGGGCCGTGGAATTCCGAGAGTGTTTGCATTCTTGGATAGTTCCCACCAGCCTCCAAGATAAAACGCGTTGTAACCAAAGCACGGCTGCAAAGCGACGGTGGAACCAACCAGAGAGCGTGGCGTCATTTGTTGCAACTGCTCGCTCAGTGGGTTGCTTGTGACTTCTAGCGGAGCAATGGTGTAGAGAGAATTGGTGTCGCTGGAGTTGGGATCCTCTCGATAACCCATCAACAACTCCCACGAATAATCCAGAAACGGAGCGAGTCGCCATGGATAGGTTTGGGTCACGGCGCGGTCAAGTTTGTCGCTTGTTTGACCTTCAATTTTTCCGCGAGTGCGGTAATTTACTTTCCAATATTTTTGCACATTCACCGATAGAAATCCTGGAAGGCACTGATCGTTGTATTGATTGGCGTACATGGTCCAGCCCATGAAGACCTGACGAAGGTTGCTCATTTGCTTGGAGTTCTTGGATGTCTTGATAGCGCCGGAAAGTCCAGTGATTAAAAGCGACATCAATATTCCGATGATGGCAACCACCACCAAAATTTCAACAAGGGTGAAACCGCGTTTGGCGTGGCGCATTAACGGCCGCCGACTGTCACTTTTTCAACCAGGCCTTTGCGGATTTTGTCCACGCCTGAACCAAGTTCGCCAATCGGATCTGGCGGAACAATCTCCACGCTCTTTTCGCCCAACTTGGCCTCGCCGCGGCGAACCTTGTCTTGGAAATTTGTGCACTCAAGAAGAAGCCGTTCCAGAATTTCCTCTTCCGGAACATTGGCTACTTTTTGGCCTTGCACATAGATGATTCCGCGTCGATCGCCTGCGAACACGGCCACATCGGCGCCTTCGGCTTCGCCTGGACCATTCACAATGCAGCCCATGACGGCCACTTTGATTGGCAAAGAAATTTCTTTGGCCAGCTTGGCTTCGACTTCTTTCACAAGCGTGAACAGATCAACTTGAATGCGACCGCATGTTGGACACGCGATCAGTTCAACGCCTTTGCGCTGGCGGCTGCCAAGGCAGTAGAGAATTTCCAAACCATCTTTGACTTCATCAATGTGATCGCTGGCGTATGAAAGACGAATGGTGTCGCCAATGCCGTTGGCAAGCAGTGTGCCCAGCGCGATGGTGGAGCGAATGGTGCCGGTTGATTTTGGTCCGGCATGCGTCACGCCAAGATGCAGTGGGTGGTCGAAGCGCTTGGAGATTTCCGTGTACGCGTCAATGCACAGCGTGGCGTCCATGCTCTTGGCGCTGATCACGACATCATGGAAATCGCGCTCGGCGAAAATTTCCAGGTACTCCTCCAACTTGGCGATCATGAGCGCGAGCAAATGGCCGGATTTGTGGCCTTCAAAATACATTCCCAATTCCTCGGCGCGGCGTTGCTTGTCGCGACGCTCAATAATGGAGCCTTCATTCACGCCAATGCGAATTGGAATTTTGCGCTCTTTGCAAGCGTCGATCACTTTCAGTACTTGATCGCGGTCGCTGATGTTGCCTGGGTTCAAACGAATCTTGTGCACGCCGGCTTCAACGGCTTCAAGCGCGCGTTGATAATGAAAGTGAACATCGGCGACAATTGGAACTTTCACTTGCGGCAAAATGTGGCGCAGCGCTTCGGTGTCTTTGCGCTCTGGAACTGCAACGCGCACTATGTCGGCGCCGGCGTCGGAGTAGCGGTTGATCTCGGCCACGCACGCATCAATGTCGTCGGTGAACCCAGCGTTCATGGTCTGCACGGAAACAGGC